>NZ_JBFNXI010000019.1:0-61733 GCF_040812445.1 Lentibacillus sp. L22
AAAAAAATAAAGCCATCACAGGCTTTAAAGGCAATTTCTGATTATGTAGGTGTCAAACTCCCGTGTTATCCTAATTTTATATATAAATAGAAATAAAATCAATATACAGATTTATAATGCAGGAAAAGATGAATGACGATGAAGTGATTCGAATACACAAAGACGTAAACTCCAGACTAAAAAAGAGTACCGACATTGGCCAACCTAATCTCCTTTATATTCCAGCTCCTTTAACTTGAATTAGTATTAAATGTAATTGTATAATGGTAAACAATAACATAGATAAAATGTTTTCTAGGGTTCCGCAACTATAATGTTGGTCAGGTCCGAGAGAAAACTCACAACTCGATTGTGCCACGGAGGGATAAAAGCCCGGGAGAAAACTGTTTAACAGTTTCTCCCGGGCTTTTTATTTTTTGGCAAATAATAAAATTGGAGGAGTCATTTAGATGAATAAGAACTGGATCAAAGTATTTATTGCAGCCTTTTTAGAGGTGTTTTGGGTAATTGGGTTGACTCACGCCTATGATTTTTGGACATGGACCGGGACAGTTATCTTCATTATAGCCAGTAATTATTTAATGATAACAGCTGCACAAGTACTACCTGCGGGAACGGTCTATGCCATTTTTGTGGGATTAGGGACAGCAGGTACTGTCATTGCAGACATTCTTTTCTTTGGAGAACCATTCAAATGGGGAAAAATTCTTTTAATAATGATACTATTAGCTGGCGTCATTGGTTTGAAATTAGTCACAAGTGAAAAGGTTGAGAAAGGGGCTGAATCTTGATGCCTTGGTTTACTTTAATTTTAGCAGGCTTATTGGAGACATTTGGTGTTGCTATGATCAATCGATTATCTGTGAAAAGAAATTGGCAAACAGCCATTTTATTGATTTTGGGGTTTGGCTTAAGTCTTGCATTACTCAGCTATTCATTACGATTTATTCCTATGGGAACAGGTTATGCAATTTGGACAGGAATTGGTGTTGTTGGAGGCGCCTTGGTTGGAATGCTATTTTTTGGGGAGTCAAAGGATTGGAAAAGAATAGTCTTTATAGCTATGGTACTATGTTCAGCAATCGGATTGAAACTTATTTCATAACGTGAAACTTCAATCAATGGGGGTTTTCTTTATCCCCCATTGATTGTTAGTCCCGTTCTACCGTGCTAATCTTGAGCCTTCGCGTAGATAAAGCGACACTACGAACCCGATTGGATCCTGCGAACAGCCTTTATTTACAACGTATGCCGCCATGCTTTGAGCGCCTGGTATTGGTCGTTGTCGATTGTTTGGTTATCCATAAGTAATTGCAACAACTCATCGTAGTTTGTAAGGGTCTCATAAGGCAAATCCGCTTCTTTAAATTGCGTGACCAACTTCTCCAGCCCGTAAGAAAAAATAGCCAGGACTCCTAATACAATTGCCCCGTTGTTTTCGAGTGCCTTTGCTGCTTGTAATGATGAGCCCCCGGTAGATAATAAATCTTCTATGACAATTACTCTTGCCCCTTTTTCAAATGTCCCTTCTATTTGATTTCCCTTGCCATGTGCTTTTGGCTTGGATCGAACATAAACCATCGGCAAATCAAGCTTTTCGGCAACCCAGGCAGCATGTGGAATCCCTGCAGTTGCACAGCCGGCAATCACATCCGGTTTCTCGGGCATTTGTTCGATCAATTGTACAAAGCCCTTAGCAATTCTATTTCTGACTGCCGGGTGGGACATGGTCAGACGATTATCACAATAGATCGGTGCCTTGATGCCTGAAGTCCAGGTGAAATAATGTTCTGGACGAATTTGTACTGCTTTTATTGCCAATAAATCCTGGGCTATTTCATGACTTAACTTCATTGTTCCACTCCTTTAATACGTTGATATAAGCTTGTTTTGGTTGCTGGGCATTGGTTATTGCCCGGCCAACTACAAGTATATCTGCACCATGTTCACGGGCAAATGAAGGTGTGGCGACCCGCTTCTGGTCGTTCGTGTTTGATTCTTGCAAACGGATACCAGGGGTTACGGTAAGAAAATCCAATCCACACACTGTTTTCAGCTGGCTTGCCTCATGAACCGAACAAACCACACCATCCGCTCCATTTTGTTTAGCGATAGCAGCCAAATGTACGACGTTGTCTTGCATGCTTCCGGAAATCCTTAATTCTTCATTCATCACTGTTTCTTCCATGGAAGTCAACATCGTCACCGCTAGCAATTTGGTATGATTATTGGAACTTGCCAACAGCCCTTCTTTTGCGGCTTGAATCATCGCCCCGCCACCAAGGGCATGAACGTTTACCAAATCCACATCCAACTTCGTCAAATTTTGCATCGCTTTTTTCACTGTTGTCGGAATATCATGCAACTTTAAATCAAGAAAGATGGCATGATTGTCCTTTTTCAGTTGTTCAATAATATAGGGTCCTTCCCGATAAAATAACTCCATGCCAACTTTCACCGGTACCCCATTAAGATTATGTCGATCGATGAAAGCTTTTGCCTCCATCCATGTGGGAAAATCCAGTGCCAGATAAATATTATTATTCACGCGCCATGCCCCTTTCCGATCGCATCCGTTACCTTTGTAAATCCATATGTTGTTAATATATCTGGCAGCGCATCAATGATTTCCGCACAAATATATGGATTTTGAAAATTAGCTGTACCAATCGCCACTGCACTGGCACCAGCCAATAAAAATTCCAATACATCCTTAGCATTGCCAATCCCACCCATACCAATAATCGGAATGGAGACATGTTGTTTCACTTCATAAATCATTCGAATCGCAATTGGTTTGATAGCCGGACCAGAAAGCCCGCCTGTTTGGTTGGCTAGTAGTGGTTGCTTGTTTCCCAAATCGATGGTCATCCCTGTTAGTGTATTGATCATGGACAAACCGTCTGCCCCTGCTTGTTCTACCGCTTTAGCCATGGCAACAATATCTGAAACATTAGGGGAAAGCTTTACATATACAGGATGATTGCTAACCTTTTTCACCGCTTTTGTAACCATTGCCGCCAGTTCCGGATCAGTACCAAATTGGATCCCTCCAGCTTTGACATTGGGACAGGAAATATTTAATTCCAGCGCCTGTATCGCAGTTGTTTTGTTAAAGGCTTTGGCGACAGTTACATACTCTTCCAATGAGCTGCCGGCTATATTCGCGATAACAGGAATGTCATAAGAAGCCAGGTTTGGAACCTCGGAGGCAATAATTTGTTCCACACCCGGATTTTGCAGACCAATGGCATTGAGCATACCAGCAGTTGTTTCGGCTACACGTGGTGTTGGATTGCCAAAACGAGCCTCCTGCGTTGCTGCCTTCATGATCACCGCTCCGAGTTGACTTAAATCATAAAATGCACCGTATTCCCGGCCAAAACCAAAACAGCCTGAAGCTGGCATAATCGGGTTTTTCAATGTCAACCCTGGCAAATGAACCGTTAAATTTGTCATAAGATCACCTCACTTGCTGCAAATACGGGACCATCCTGACAAATTTTCTTGTAACCAGATTCCGTTTTTGCTGGAATCACACAGGCGAAGCAGGCACCGACACCACAACCCATTCGTTCTTCCAGCGAAATATATCCGCGCTTTTCACTTAATTCCACTGTTACGGCTTGCAGCATGGGCAATGGTCCACAAGAAAAATAATCGTCAAACGATCCGATCTGATCCAACACATCAGTTACCATTCCCTTATAACCATAGCTGCCATCATTTGTCACAATCCATGCTTCACCAATTTCCCGAAACTTGTCTTCATAAAACACTTGGTCATGTGATTGGAAACCGAGGACCGCTTTGACATCAATACCTTGCTTATTTAGTTCTTTCCCGAGATTGTATAGTGGAGGGATACCTATTCCTCCACCCACCAGTAATGCGGTTCCCATATCCGAATCATAGCTAAATCCGTTACCATTAGGGCCTAATGCATCGATGATTGTCTCTGGTTTGCAGGTAGCCAGTTGCTGTGTACCTGCACCAAGTTTTTTGAATAAAATGGTGACGGTTCCTTGATTAGGATCTGTCGCGGCGATCGAGATTGGCCGACGTAATGTATGTCCGTCAACCAGGATGTGTAAAAACTGTCCCGGTTTCGCTGTTGACGCCGCTAATTGATGTTTTAATACCATTTCAACTATATCCAAGGCAATTTCCTTTACAGATACTACCATCATTTGTAGCCGTTTCATCCCGACACCACCTGTTTTTCCACCAATGGCTGCGCTGAAAATGTGGTTGCATCAATCACATTTACTATGGCGGTTGCTGTATCCAGGCTTGTTAAGCAGGCAATGCCGTGTTCTACCGCTTTCCGGCGAATCCAAAAACCATCTGAACGTGGTTTTGTTCCGGATGTTAACGTATTGACAACCAATTGCACCGTACCTTGTTCGATTATCGATAGAACGTTTGGTTCATCGGTAGCAACTTTTCCTACCTCAACTACTGGAATGTTTCGTTGTCTGATGAAATTAGCGGTTCCGGTTGTTGCATATAGTTGAAAGCCCAACTGATGGAAACGGGTGGCAATCTCAAGTGCCTCTTGTTTATCCTTATCGGCAACAGTTAACAATACAGCACCTTCTTGTGGAACCGTTAAACCGGAAGCGACAAGTCCTTTGTATAAAGCCTTTTCCAATGTTTGATCATGACCAATGGCTTCCCCGGTAGATTTCATCTCAGGTCCAAGCGTCGTATCAACACTACGCAATTTTGCAAAAGAGAAAACCGGTACTTTCACGGATGCCATATCAGATTCCGGTAACAATCCTGTATGGTAACCCATGCCTGCAAGTGTTTCTCCCAATATACATCTGGTTGCCAGATTTGCCATGGTAACGCCGGTGATTTTGCTCAGGAAAGGAATCGTTCTGCTTGCCCTTGGGTTAACCTCAAGGACGTACACATCTTCATTTTGAATAATGAATTGGATATTGATCAGTCCTTTTACCTTTAAAGCACGAGCAATTTTTATCGTCTGTTCCATACATTTCTTTTTCACCACTTGACTTAGTCGTTGTGGCGGATATACGGCGATAGAGTCTCCGGAGTGGACACCGGCGCGTTCGATATGTTCCATCATCCCCGGAACAATAACAGTTTCGCCGTCACATATTGCATCGACTTCCACTTCGATACCCGTAATATATTGATCAATTAAAATTGGGTGCTCATTTGACTTATTCGCTACTTTACCCAGATACGCTCGCAATTCTTCTTCATTATGGACGATTTCCATCCGGCTGCCACCAATCACATAGGACGGTCGTACCAGGACAGGATAGCCAATGGTTTGGGCAGCGATCAATGCTTGTTCTGGTTTTAGTACCGATTTTCCATTCGGCCTTTGGATATGCAGTTCCTCTAGTAATTGTTCAAATTTATCCCGATCTTCCGCCTGGTCAATGGCGTGCCTGCTTGTTCCCAGAATGGTTACCCCTCGCCGTTGTAATCCCGCTGTCAGATTAATTGCTGTCTGGCCACCGAATTGAACGATAACCCCTTCAGGCTGTTCCAATTCGATGACATGCATAACGTCTTCCAATGTCAGTGGTTCGAAATATAGCTTATCAGAAATACTGAAATCGGTTGATACCGTTTCAGGATTATTGTTCATAATAATTGCTTCATAGCCCATTTCCTTGATCGCCAGCACGGAATGAACAGTCGCATAATCAAACTCAATTCCTTGCCCAATGCGAATGGGACCTGATCCAAGGACGAGTATTTTTTTCCGTCCAGATGCTACCGATTCATTCTCGTCATCATAGGTGCTGTAAAAGTATGGTGTTGCAGATGCGAATTCGGCTGCACACGTATCAACCATTTTGTAGGCGGGACGAATTGTGTGCTGCATGCGAAATTGATACACCTCGTCAACCGATGTACCCCATAATCTGGCAATATGCATATCAGAAAATCCTGCCTGCTTTGCTTTCGTTAAGATCATTTGCGAAAACGGCTGTTGTTTTAAATCATCTTCCATATGAATCAAGTTCTTCAGTTTCATTAGGAAATACTTATCAATAGTTGTTAAGCTGAAAATCTCGTCAACCGTCATACCCCGGCGAAATGCTTCGGCAATAACGAACAAGCGCTCATCGTCTGGCTTGGCAAGTTTTTGTTGAAGCTCTTGTGTTGATAAATCTGCCAGGCTCCCCAGCCAAAATTCTTCCGTTCCGATATCCAGTGAGCGGATCCCTTTTAACAAAGATTCGGTAAAACTTCGCCCAATCGACATCACCTCACCTGTTGCCTTCATTTGCGTCCCAAGGAGTCTGTCACCATCGACAAATTTATCAAATGGTAACCTTGGTATCTTGGTAACAACATAATCAAGTGCAGGTTCAAAACAAGCATAGGTGTTACCCGTGATTGGGTTGATGATTTCATCCAATGTTAATCCGACAGCAATTTTTGCAGCTATTTTGGCAATTGGATAACCGGTTGCCTTTGATGCCAAAGCTGACGAACGACTGACACGCGGATTCACTTCAATGATGTAATATTGAAAGCTATCTGGATCAAGGGCAAGCTGGACATTACATCCGCCTTCGATACCGAGTGCGCGGATAATTTTTAACGATGCATTCCGCATGAGCTGACAATCCCGATCACTTAATGTTTGTGACGGAGCAACAACGATTGAGTCTCCCGTATGAATACCAACTGGATCAACGTTTTCCATGTTGCATACCACAATCGCCTGATCTTGTTTGTCCCGCACGACTTCATATTCTATCTCTTTAAACCCGGCGATATTTTTTTCAATCAAACATTGATTAACCGGAGAAAGTGCCAGACCATTTTGGGTAATCTCTTTCAATTCGTCCAAGGTTTTGCATATGCCCCCGCCAGTGCCCCCTAATGTATAGGCTGGGCGTACAATAACCGGAAAGCCAATTTCTTCGCTAAAGCTGCAAGCCTGTTCCACCGTATGCACAATTTGGCTATCTGGAACCGGTTCATTCAGCTCTTGCATCAACGTCCGGAATTTTTCCCGATCCTCAGCCTGTTGAATAGCCTCCAATGACGTACCAAGCAATTGCACATGAAATTCGTCCAGAATCCCGGTCGCCTCCAGCCCAACAGCCAAATTCAAACCAGTTTGCCCGCCCAACGTTGGCAATATTGCATCAGGTCGTTCTTTCCGGATAATTTTACTCAAAAATTCGATGGTTAATGGTTCCATGTACACTTTATCCGCTACGGTGTGATCCGTCATAATGGTTGCTGGATTCGAGTTGGCTAAAATGACTGTGTAGCCTTCCTCTTTTAATGCCTGGCAGCCTTGCGTTCCGGAATAATCAAATTCAGCGGCCTGTCCAATCACAATGGGGCCAGACCCAATGACGAGTATTTTTTCGATTGCTGTATTTTTAGGCATATGTTTGTTCCCCTTTCCCGGCTTCCTTCGTATCGTCGATCATTTGCAAAAATGCATCAAACAACGGATTGGCATCATTCGGACCTGGAGCACCTTCAGGATAATATTGAACAGAAAATGCTGGATACACTGTATGTTTGATTCCTTCCACACTATGATCATTTAGGGCTATTTGCGTTAAAGCAAGATTGGTCCTGCCCAATGACTCATGGGTAACATCATAGCTATGGTGCTGACCGGTCATATACGTCCTCCCTGTTTCCAGATCTTTTACCGGGTGATTGGTGCCATGATGACCAAATTTCATTTTTTCTGTATTGGCGCCACATGCCAGGGCAAATAGTTGATGGCCCAGGCCAATACCAAATAAAGGCAGCTGACCCAACACATCTTGCACCATTTCCATGACTTCCGGAATAGCCTTTGGATCTCCAGGACCGTTTGACAACAGAATGCCATCCGGTTTTAGTTGTAAAATATCCTTTGCCCGATAGTTATACGGCACCACGGTTACATGATTATCCCGCTTGGTAAGTTCCCGTAAAACACCATGTTTCATACCAAAATCTACTAACACAATGCGCCTTCCCCTGCCAGGGACAACATATGGTTTTACTATAGATATTTGACTAACCAGATTTGTTGGCATGGGCGTTTGCCTTAATTGGCTTACCAGTGTTTCAACAGGCTCAGAAACAGGGGCAATGCAACCTTTCACTGTACCATGCTGGCGAATCGTTTTGGTTAACTTTCTTGTATCAATCCCCGCGATTCCCGGAATATTGTATCGTTTTAAAAAATCATTTAAGGTTTCTTCACTGCGAAAATTGGACGGATATTCCTCATATGCTTTTGTGATAACCCCGTGAACACTTGGGGCAGTTGACTCCATATCGTCCCGATTCATACCGTAATTTCCAATGGATGGGTTCGTCATGACAACGATCTGACCAGAAGCAGAAGGATCAGAAATAACTTCCTGATATCCAGTCATTCCGGTATGAAAAACAATCTCACCCATTGTCATCGTTTCACTGCCAAATCCTTCACCGATAAATACCGAACTATCTTCCAGTACCAGTTGACGTTTCAACATGATCATCCTCCTTGTAAGCAATCTTTCCTGCTGCTATCGTCATTACTGGCAGACCTGTAACATGCCAACCATGAAACGGCGTATTTTTTCCTTGTGAATAAAAGTGATTCCTATTAATCTGTCGTTCTGCATCCAAATCTACTAATGTCAGGTCAGCAATTCTGCCTGCTTCCAGTCGTCCATAAGGCAGTCCAAATGTTTGGGCAGGTTTGAAAGTTAGCCAGTCGACTAATTGAGATAAGGTGCATTTTTGCGTCTTCACAAGTTTGGAATATAACAATGAAAAAGCTGTTTCCAGACCAACAATTCCAAACGGTGCTTGCAAAAATCCGTTAGCCTTCTCATCGGCAGCATGCGGCGCGTGGTCTGTGGCGATTAAATCAATTGTGCCATCCAGTAAACCATCGATTAATGCCTGCTGATCCTCCTTTGACCTTAATGGTGGATTCATTTTAAAATTAGCATCATTTGCTGGTATATCTGTTTCATTTAAAAGCAAGTGATGTGGTGTTACTTCCGCTGTAACAGGAATGCTTGCCTTTTTTGCATCCCGGATCACACGCACTGATTCTTTCGTACTGACGTGACAAACATGATAATGACAACCAGTAGTCTCTGCCAATAATACATCGCGGGCAATTTGTACGGACTCACTTAATGATGGGATGCCAGGTAACTGCAGGCGTTCACTGACCTCACCATCGTGAACAACGCCCTGATAGACGAGTGAGTTATCTTCACAATGAGCTACAATCGGCTTTCCACAGGCAGCAGCTTCCCGCATGGCCCGAAGCATTTGATCAGCCGTTTGAATACCAACCCCATCGTCGGTGAAAGCAAAAGTACCCAGTTCGGCTAACTCATTGATCGGTGTTAATATGTCACCCTTTAACCCCTTCGTAATCGCGGCATATGGCAATACGCGGATGACGGCATCTTGTTCGATTTTTTCCTGAAGCTGGTTGAATGTTTCCAGATTATCAGGTACTGGTTTCGTATTCGGCATGGCACAGACCGTTGTAAAACCACCCCTGGCAGCTGCCATTGTTCCGGTTTCGATCGTTTCTTTATGCTCCCCGCCTGGTTCGCGCAAATGGACGTGGACATCGATAAATCCCGGAAGAAGCAAACGCCCCTTACAATCGATGATTTGCTCCGGTTCACTGGTGATTTCCTGTTTAATTTCGGCGATTTTTCCATAATCAATCAGCACTTCGCAATCAACCAATTCATTAGTAGGCAGCAGCCTTTTTGCATGTTTTAGTAAAATCATGAATAAGCCCCCGTTCTGCTGAAATATTTTTAATTATTGCCATGCGGACATACATGCCATTTTCCATTTGTTGAAAGATGCGAGATCGCTGACACTCTACTAAACTTGTATCAATCTCCACCCCTCGATTAACCGGAGCTGGATGCATCACAATGGCATGCTTTTTCATTTGCTGTTCCCGTTCAACTGTCAAGCCATACTTGTCAAGATATATATCTTTATCTTCTGTATACACCGACTGATGTCGTTCATGTTGAATGCGCAGTAGCATCATGACATCACATATATCTACTGCTTCATCCATCGGGATATATGGAATGTCACGTATTATATCCACAAACTCCGGTGCACCGGAAAAATAGACGTTGGCGCCTAAACGTTTCAGTGCCCGAGCATTGGAGTGGGCAACTCGGCTATGTTTAATATCACCGGCAATCACGACATCCAGACCGGTAAACGTGCCATATTCCTGATAGATTGTCATTAGGTCCAGCATACATTGGGTTGGATGTTCGCCTTGTCCTGCCCCGGCATTTACAATGGGAATCTTGATATTTTGCAGGAGGTCATCATACCATGTGTCATCCTGATGTCGAATAAACAGCATATCTGCCCCGATTGCCTCGTAAGTTTTTGCTGTATCATACAATGTTTCCCCTTTACGAACGCTTGCCATATCACTGTGAAAATCCAACACATCCATTCCCAATTTTTTCTGGGCAATGATAAAGCTCATTTTTGTTCTCGTACTTGGTTCAAAAAATAAATTTGCCGCAAACAGTTGGCGATGCAAATGTTGGGATGCTCCCTGCCGTAAATCTTCAGCCATTTCAATAATGGAAAATATCTCCTCCGTCGATAATTGGTTTACCGAAATAAAATGTTGCAATTTGGATCTCCTCCTTTGTTTTGATCATCATTTGAATTGATCGCGCGCCTGGCAACAATTCCCCGCTTTTTGAATATAAAAAAACACCTCTTTGCGTAAGATCGCAAAGAGGTGCGGTAGTAGTGGGCAAGTGGTCAGGAGTTAGAGGTTGGATCTGTCATTTGAAGGACACTCCTTTCTCTAATACCCCTGTAACCTGTCACATACACGTTTCTTTTCGACCTTACAAATCTCTCTGGATTCACTTAAAGGTCCTGCTATTTATTTTTCAAAAATCGATACTTGTTCGATATCATCAGTTTCGCCGAGTTCGACAACAATGATTTCCTTGTCTGATGTTGGGATGTTTTTACCGACGTAATCAGCACGGATTGGCAGTTCTCTGTGACCGCGGTCAACGAGGACAGCCAATTGAATATTGGATGGTCTACCCAAGTCCATCACTGCATCCATTGCAGCTCTTACTGTTCGACCGGTAAACAACACGTCATCAATCAAGATCACATGTTTGCCGGTCAGATCAACTTCAATATTCGTGTTTTTTAGTTCTGGTTCATCATTTTTCACTGCTTTCTCCAAATCATCCCGGTAAAGCGTGATATCCAATTCACCGATTGGAACGGTAATCGATTCGATTTGTTTAATCTTTTCCTGCAACCGGTTGGCCAGAGGGGCTCCTCTCGTTTTAATACCAACCAGTACCAGATTTTCCCCACCTTTATTTTTCTCAAGGATTTCATGGGCTATCCGGGTTAATGCCCGATTGATTGCTGGCTGATCAAGCACCTCGGTTTTTTTCTTCATAACGACTCTCCTAATAAACATATCTGGCTCAAGCGTTACGTAAACTTTCGCCTTTGCTTTTCTTCAAAATTAAATCCCTATTCTCCAAGAGGAAAAAAGGGATTCGTGATGAATGGTTACATCATGACCGCTTCCTTTTTAGCCTCACAGGACTACTTTTTAAAGGTCATATTCAACTATATTTATTATTCCAAACCTGAGCATTTATGTCAACACATTTTTTCAATTTGCTTTAACAGATTTTGAAATACAGCCGGTGCTTCCACCTCAAACCGCAGCCATTCTTTTGTCTTTGGGTGGGTAAAACCCAACACGCGGGCATGAAGAGCCTGACCACCGATATCCAGTGTCTTGCGCGGACCATATTTGGGATCCCCAACAAGCGGGAAACCAATATAACGCATATGTACACGAATTTGATGGGTTCTCCCTGTTTCGAGCTGACATTCCACATGGGTAAAACGGTCGTACCTTCTTAATACCTTAAAATGGGTGACAGCAGGTTTGCCTTGTTCGACAATCCCCATTTTTTGCCGGTCTTTTGGATCACGAGCAATCGGTGCATCAATGACACCATGTTCATGGGCAATTACCCCATGTACGACTGCTTCATATTTTCGTTCCACATCTTTTGCCTGCAACTGCTCAACCAAGGAAGCGTGCGCCTGATCATTTTTGGCCACCACCAATAAACCACTGGTATCTTTATCAATCCGATGGACAATTCCTGGTCGCTCAACTCCATTAATACCGGATAAATCCTGACAATGATACAACAACGCATTAACCAATGTGCCAGTTGTATGTCCTGCCGCCGGGTGAACTACCATTCCTTTTGGCTTATTGACAACCACCACATCACGATCTTCATAGACAATGTCCAATGGTATATCTTCTGGCGTAACTGCTAATGGTTTTGTCTCCGGGATTGACCACATAACAAGATCACCAGTTTGGCATTTATAATTGGCCTTGACAATACGGTCGTTAACGGTAACCAAACCCTGATTAATCCAGGTTTGTACCTGCGACCGAGATTGTTCCGGATTTAATTCCGCTAACAACTTATCAATCCGTGTTTTATTTTGTTCGATCTGTACTTCATACTGTTGTGCGGTCATTTGGCTGTTGTCCCCTTCTTTTTCTCATCTATAAATGTAGCAATCAAAACAAGGATGACTCCAATACAAAGACAGGAGTCGGCTACATTAAAGATCGGAAAGTCATAACGAAAAATGGTAAAATCAAGAAAATCAACCACCTCTTGACGGAAAATCCGGTCAATGAAGTTACCGATTGCCCCGCCAAGAATCAGACTCAGCGACACCGCCAACAGCGGGCTATCTTTGCCAAACTTATGCAGATAGAAAATTACTCCAACAACTACTACCACAGTAATAATATAAAAGAAAATCATTTGGTCTTGTAGAATACCCCAGGCTGCACCTCTATTACGATGCGAGGTTATGTAGAAAAAATCGTTAATAATTGGAATCTGCTCGTACAATTCCATGTTTTTTACAATCAACCACTTTGTCAGCTGATCAACACCAATGACAACCAGTGCAATAAGATAATACCAATACATATCTGTTATCCTCCGCTTCGATTGTTACAAACACTTCTCCTGCATTTTACCATAAAAGATTACGCTTTGCCTGTTGGGGCTTGATTTTTTACAGGGGTTGGACTGTATTTTTCGTGATTCGGACTGTATTTCCGACTCCCGACAGTATCTCTGATTCGTACAGCATTTCCGTTGGCTTTTCGAAAACATCCGCTTAAAATGTGAAAGGCTGTCACAAAACGATAGCTTTTGTGACAGCCTCATCCAAAGCAAATTAGTTTATCTCTGCATAATGTGTCTTCACAACGTCTGCACAACGGGAACATAAATCAGGATGATCGTGGTCTTCACCAACTGTTTCCGATGCAACCCAGCAACGAGCACATTTTTCGCCAGGATGTTTTTCCACTTTTACATCCACATAACGATAATCCTTGCCACCATCCATACTTTCGGCCACATCCGCTTCAGAGACGATTAGTAGCTGATGAAGATATGGAATGTGCTCCAAGACATCTTTTGTTTTCTCGTCCTTGGCCACAATCGTTATTTTTGCTTCCAGCGATTTACCGATAACTTTTTCATTACGTGCCTCTTCCAGTGCCTTTAATACATCATCGCGCACTTTCATGAAATGATCCCATTTTTCCAAATCGGTTTCATTGGCAAATACCGTTTTTGCCTCTGGGATGTCGGTCAATTGGACATAGTCTGCCTCAGTTCCATGGATATACTCCCACACTTCCTCTGTTGTATGCGGGATTAACGGTGTCAACATTTTAACCAGGCTGGTCAAGATGTCGTAATACACCGTTTGGATGCTCCGGCGGCGAGGATGATCCGCTGCTTCGATATATAAAATATCTTTGGCAAAATCAAGATAGAATGAACTTAAGTCGACTGCACAGAAGTTATGAATGTCATGATAAATTGGCGAAAATTCAAATTTATCATAGCTTCTCCGAACACGCTTAATCAAATTCTGCAGGCGGTGCAGCATATAGCGATCGACTTCTTCCAGATCATTCTCCGCTACCCGGTCTTTAGCCGGATCAAAGTCAGCGATATTGGCCAGCATGAAACGGAATGTATTACGGATTTTTCGGTATGTTTCCGATACCTGCTTCAAGATATCATCAGAAATCCGGAAATCTGCCTGGTAGTCAACCGAGGCAACCCATAACCGCAAAATGTCGGCACCAAGCTGTTTTAATACTTTGGATGGAGCAATAGTGTTGCCAAGGGACTTACTCATCTTTCGGCCTTGCCCATCAAGGGTAAATCCATGACTGATAATATTTTCGTACGGTGCCTTGCCTGTTACTGCAACAGCTGTTGACAGTGATGAGTTGAACCAGCCGCGATACTGGTCACTGCCTTCCAAGTAGACATCTGCTGGACGACGGTGATCTTCCCGACCAAGCAAGACCGCCTCATGCGAGGAACCGGAGTCAAACCAAACGTCCATAATGTCCATCTCTTTGGTGAACGTACCATTTGGGCTATGTTCCGAAGTAAATCCTTCGGGTAATAATTCTTTGGCATCCCACTCAAACCAGATATTTGATCCATGTTCAGCAAATAGTTTCGATACATGTTCGATCGTTTCATCAGTAATAATTGGTTCCTTATCTTCACCATAAAATACCGGGATTGGCACACCCCATGTCCGTTGCCGGGAAATACACCAGTCTTCCCGATCCCGAACCATATTGTAAAGACGCGTTTCACCCCATTGCGGATACCAATTAATCCGCTTGATTTCGTCCAAAATATCCTGGCGAAAATCTTTAATCGATGCAAACCACTGTGACGTAGCCCGAAAAATGGTTGGCTTTTTCGTCCGCCAGTCATGTGGATAGGAGTGGGTAATGAAGTTTAACTTCAGTAGTGCACCAACCTCATCCAATTTCTCTGTGATTGGTTTATTGGCGGTATCATAGAACATCCCTTCGTAACCGGGGGCTTCATCTGTAAAGACACCCTTTTCATCGACTGGACATAATGCATCAATGCCATATCGTTTGGATACGTAGAAGTCGTCTTCCCCATGTCCCGGGGCGGTGTGGACGCAACCAGTACCGGCATCAACAGTCACATGATCGCCAAGCATAACGAGCGAGTCGCGATCATAAAATGGATGTTTCGTCACTATTTTATCTGCTTCTTTACCACGGAATGTTTTAACAACTTCCGGATTTCCCCAACCCAGTTCTTCTGCAACAGTAGGTAACAACTCCTCGGCAACGATAAATTTATCATCATCAACTTGTGCCACCACATAGGTGAGGTCCGGATGCAAGCTGATTCCCAGGTTGGCCGGGATGGTCCATGGCGTTGTTGTCCAGATAACGAATTTCTCGCCACCTTCCAGAAGATCCTTTCCATCCGTTACCTCAAATGCAACATAAATGGATGGGGAACGTTTATCATGATATTCGATTTCAGCTTCCGCAAGTGCTGATTCTGATGACGGAGACCAGTAAACAGGCTTCATTCCTTTATAGATATAGCCTTTTTTTGCCATTTCCCCGAACACCCGGATTTGGGCTGCTTCATAGTCCTTTGTTAATGTGATATATGGATGCTCCCAATCGCCACGAACACCTAGTTCTTTAAACTGGGAACGTTGATTATCAATTTGTTTCATCGCGTATTCGGCACATTTTTGACGAAACTCAGCGACGCTCATCTTTTTACGATTGACTTTTTTCTTTTTCGCCAGTGCTGTTTCGATTGGCAGGCCGTGTGTGTCCCATCCCGGAACATATGGGGCTTGGAACCCGGCCATTGATTTGTAGCGCGTAATAAAGTCTTTTAAAATTTTGTTCAAGGCATGACCAATGTGTAAATCACCATTGGCATATGGCGGGCCATCATGCAGTACAAATAATGGTCTTCCTTCTGTACGCTCCAAACTCTTTTCATATAGGTTGTTTTCATCCCATTCTTTCCGACGCAGCGGCTCTTTATTCGGCAAGTTCCCCCGCATCGGGAATTTGGTTTTCGGCATTAATAATGTTTCTTTGTAATCCATATCCTTTCCTCCTACAAATTAATTATATGGCTCCACATTAGGCGGTTTTTTCAAATCCAAATAAAAAAGCCTTCACATCCCAAAAAAGGGACGAGAAGACTCGCGGTACCACCCTTATAAATTTAATTCATTACAATTAAATTCACTCAGAGATTCGTAACGTGAATGAACCGTCCATATCTACTAGGCAACCGTTCGTATGGATACTCCAGAGTGATGTTCTAAAAGGATACTGTATCAGGCTTCCACCATACCCTGACTCGCTTTAACAGCTGACGATCTTTTATACTGTCTCTGTCATCGTATTAGATATATTATATGTGTACAAATTATATGCATAAATTCCTGAAACGTCAAGGATTATGAATTATTTTCTGCTAATTCGGGTTCTTCATCCATTTCCGTATCAAGCAGCCTATCCCAATCATTGGTATCAATCATGTCCAATTGCGCTTCTACCAACATTCTAAATCGTGTCCGGAAAACTTTCGCCTGTTTTTTTAATTGTTCCACATCCGCTGAAATCCGTCGTGACTTTTCCAGCGCTTCATTAATAATTCGATCGGCATTTTTTTCCGCTTCTTTAATAATCAATTTTGCTTCTTTGGATGCACTGCCTTTCACTTCTTCGGCTGTCTCCTGGGCAACGAGGATCGACTTATTCAATGTTGTTTCAATATCTGTGAAATGTCCAAGCTTTCCCTCTAGTTGTTCCACTTTTTCTTGCAAATTCTTCTTTTCCCGGATGGTCATTTCATAGTCTTTAATGACCTGATCGAGAAATTCATTGACTTCATCCTCATTATAGCCTTTCCAGCTTCTGGAGAATTCTTTATTGTGAATATCTAGTGGTGATAATGGCACAAGGCCACCTCCTAACAAAAAATATCGAACACTCATACTGCTATATTTCTACATAAATAGCGTTTTTCCTGCATGTACAGGAAATTATTTTAAAATGGCCGTTGTAATCCGCCGTTTTTCCTTTTTGGTCTGACCGTTAATAGTGACCAGTTTACTTCTTCCTTTTCCCCGCAATGATAACAGGTCCCCTTCCTGTAAAAGCAGGGCTGGATTTTCCACTGTTTTATGATTTACCTTTACCAAGCCTTTTTCAACGTAATTTGCGGCATCTTTGCGGGAAAGCTTGTATATTTCTTTTACAACCGTATCCAGTCGCAATGAAGAAACTGTACATTCTGTTTCCTTCCAATGTTTTTCTTCTCCTAAAAAAGCAGATAACGGCTGTGTTTCGAATTTCAATTTTGCTTGTCTGATACTCGTTAAATTGATTTGAACATATGATGCGATTTCCTTGGCTATCAGGATTTGTACAACGCCGTCTTTTGCATGGATATCACCCAGCTTTTTTCGTTTAACACCCAAGGATAGGAATGCCCCCATAACATCGCGATGTGTTAAAGTAATAAACTTTTTCGAGTAGGTTGTCTGCAGTAATACCAACTCAAAATCAGCCTCATCAATTGGCTCGTACATCGGAGCAATGATCATTCGTTTACGTTCGGTATATGGACCACCGCCATGTTTATGTAATCTAAGTATCTCATGCTTACCGATGAGCGTCTCCATAATATGTTGTTGCCTGGGATCCAGAAAATCAGTTAATTTTGGAATGTAGGAGTTTTCAACCTGTTCCTTCCATGCCAATACCTGGTCAATAAATTCTTGTTCATCTCTGCGAAAGTGCTGAGATATGTCCATTGTCGTTTCACCTTAAAGCAGAAGCATTCTGAACAGCTCAAATAAGCCGCTTCTTGCTAAATATAGTACAAAAATAGCAACGATTGGTGAGAAATCAATCATTCCCAGTGGCGGTATAATTTTACGGAATATTTCCAGATATGGTTCACAAATCTTGGCCATCAACACCCCAAACGATGATTCGCGTGCACCTGGAAACCAGGACATAAAAATATAAATAATTAATGCATAAGAATATATCTCAACGGCTAAATTAATAATATTTAATAATTGATACATGCTTTGCTACCATCCCTTTTCATCAACTTCATTCATAAATGCTTCGGAAATTTTTCCGGAAACATCTACATTATCTGGTGTGCAAAGAAATGTCTCTGCACCGAGCTTTTGCATGTCGCCATTGACAGCGTAAACTGTTCCGCTGAGAAAGTCAACAATGCGTTTGGCCTGATGATGATCAATCCGTTGTAAATTTATCACAACAGCCCGGCGATTGATAAGGTTATCAGCAATTTCCTGTGCCTCATTATAGGATCCGGGCTCGCATAGAACAACCTTGGAAGAAGGCTGCTGCAAGCTTTTTAGATTGACAACATTTCGTCCTTGCTCTTTTGACATACTTTCAGGCACTTCCGGTTCCTCCTGTTCCTCAACGTATTCGTATTCATCATCCATCGTGAAAAATGTTTTTATTTTATTTTTTATGCTCATATTTTCACCTCATTTATGTTATGAACCGACCAATTTGGAACCAATCCGGATATGTGTAGCTCCCTCTTCAATCGCAATTTGATAATCATTGCTCATTCCCATTGACAAGTAATGACATGGAGCATGGGGAAATTTTTGTTGTTCAATGATATCCCGTAATGCTGCCAACTGTCGGAATGTTTCTCTTAATAAATGCTCGTCATCAGTATGCGGCGCCATGGTCATCAAACCGACAATACGTATCTGATCAAAATCTTGCAGTGATCGAATAAATGACTCCACCCGATCTTTGGTTAGTCCATGTTTTGATTCTTCCTCACTGACATTCACCTGTACAAAACAATCAACCGTTTGTTTGGCGCGTTTATGAATTTCCTTTGCCAAAGAGAGCCTGTCAAGTGAATGAATGGCATCCACTTTATCAATAACGTCTTTCACTTTTCTTGATTGTAATGTACCGATAAAGTGCCAGGTTGCCTGATCTTTAAAATAATTATATTTTTCCAAAAAGCCTTCTGAACGATTTTCACCAAGATGCTTAATTCCAGCTTCAATTGTTTCCTTTGTTCGTTCTATTGTAACATATTTCGTTACGCCGATGATGTTTATGTCATCCGGATTGCGATTACTTTTCGCACAAGCTTGTCTGATATTTGCTTGAATCACTCGTAAATTTTCTGCTACGTCCATGATTGTTCTCTCCTCTCTTTGCACACCGGTTAAGGAATATAGCCAATAAACCCTAACATTCTGCCTGTCTTACCATGATCTCGCCGGTGTGAAAAAAATAATGACTCATCACGAAAAGTGCAATAATTTGTTATACCTATATTATGACGGAAAACCCCACATTGTAAAAGGATTTCTTTGTTTAATTGTTTTAGATCCAGCAAATAGCGATGATTAGCAAGTTTTTTAACCGTATGCTTCTGCAATTGTGTTGGTATCGACTGAATCACACGTTGATCGACCTCATAATTTGCTTGTGATATACAAGGTCCAATGATGACATTTAGATGACGTACATCGCTGCCAGTATGTTGCAGTTGTTTAACCATTTTTTCCGCCATTCGATTAACGGTGCCCTTCCAACCAGCATGAGCAATCCCAATGTAACCTGTTGTTTGATCAAAGAAAAATAATGGCACACAATCAGCGAAGAAGGCGGTACACAATATACCAGGTTTATTTGTAATTATACCATCAACCCCAGCCAAAGAATCCTCAAGGGAAACGGAACCTTTTCCTTTGTCATCGTCTGTGACAGTAATGATTTCGGTTGCGTGAACCTGCTCTGCTCCTACCCAATCCTGAAGCGGAAAACCAAGCATTTGTGCCAGTCGTTTTCGATTGTTTAGCACATCCTGTTTATCGTCTTGCACATGTAATCCATGATTAAATGACGAAAAAGGCTGCTTGCTGACACCACCGTTTCTTGTGGTGAATCCAGCGCACAGCTTCGGATTGATTTGTTTCCATGTATCGATAAGTAGAATAGAATCTGTATGCTGATTAAACGGTTCTGCCATAAAAATCCCCTCCAGTTTATACCTATTCTATTCTACCATAGTTTTAGCGCTTTTCCATGTCATCCCGATCCGGATATAAGGATGGTGACTCTACATTCTTCACCAGAATTACATCCGCTCCGATTGTTGCTATTTGGCTCCAATAAATAATCAACTCATCTGCTTTTCCAAAAAATCCACTCTGCTTTTCTTTTATAGGCACAATTAATGCGGTAATTTTACCAGTCGCGCCATCGATCTCCAAATCCGTGAAATGACCCAACTTCGCCCCGTCACTAATACTAATAATTTCCTTTAACTGTAACTGCGATAATGTTACCATATTCCTCACCCACCTTACTACATCTATATGCAGGGATATGTAACTTTCATGTACAAAAATAAGCCGTATCACATTTGTGATACGGCTTATTTACGGGTAACTTTTACCACTACTATTCAAACATCTCTTTATTCATTTGATCAATTGCGGCTTTTTCCAGGCGCGAGACTTGTGCCTGGGAAATCCCAATTTCATCTGCAACTTCCATTTGTGTCTTCCCTTGAAAAAATCGTTTGTTCAAAATCATTTTCTCTCGTGCATTTAATTGAACCATACCCTCTTTCAAGCTTAATTTGTCCACCCATGTATCATCTTTATCCTTGTCATCACTAATCTGATCCATGACAAAAATCGGATCGCCGCCATCATTGTAAATCGGCTCAAATAATGATACTGGATCCTGAATCGCATCCATGGCAAAAACGATATCGGAATGGGGAACTCCCATTTCCTCGGCAATTTCCATTGGTGTTGGTTCTTTAGAGGTCTTATTTATTAGTTTTTCTCTTACTTGCAAGGCTTTATATGCGATATCACGCAATGATCTTGATACGCGAATGGGATTATTGTCCCTTAAATATCGTCTGATTTCACCGATAATCATTGGTACTGCATACGTAGAAAACTTAACATTATGTCCTAAATCAAAATTATCAATTGATTTCATGAGTCCAATACAGCCCACTTGAAATAAGTCATCCACGTACTCACCACGATTATTAAATCGCTGAATCACACTTAAGACCAACCGTAAATTTCCATTGACCAATTCTTCTCTGGCAGAAATGTCTCCTTCTTGCATTTTGATGAATAATTTCTTCATTTCCTCGTTCTTTAATACAGGTAATTTTGATGTATCAACACCACATATCTCTACTTTATGTCTGGCCATGATGGTCCTACCCTCCCGTTGGAGATGCTGTTCATGGACAGTATCTCCGCGGGGAAAGTTTTTTATGCAGTCTGATTCGGGTTACAATCGGATGAAAATCGGTGCTTCCCTACTAAAAATAAGGGCTAAACCATTTTATTAAATTCTTTTTTTAGGCGTCTGATTATTTTCTTCTCCAACCTGGAAATATATGATTGAGATATACCGAGCATATCTGCAACATCTTTTTGCGTTTTTTCTTCTTCGCCAACAAGCCCAAAACGAAGCTCCATAATCTGTTTTTCCCGATCATTTAATTGGGAAAGGGCATTTTTTAATAAATGTTTATCTACATTAGATTCCAGGTTTCTGGTAATAATATCATCATCCGTTCCCAATACATCGGATAACAATAATTCATTTCCATCCCAATCAATGTTTAACGGCTCATCAAATGAAATTTCTGATTTCAATTTATTATTTCTGCGTAAATACATCAAAATTTCGTTTTCAATACAACGCGAGGCATAGGTTGCCAGCTTTATTTTCTTTTCCGGATTAAATGTATTGACTGCTTTAATCAGTCCAATGGTGCCAATACTAATCAAATCCTCAATATTAATACCTGTATTTTCAAATTTACGGGCTATGTACACAACCAGCCGCAAATTTCGCTCAATTAACATGGCACGGGCTGCTTTATCTCCTTTTGGCAAGCGCTGGAGTAATTCCTGTTCTTCCGTTTTGGATAATGGCGGCGGTAAAGCTTCACTCCCCCCAATATAATAAATTTCGTCTGATTTTATTCCCAATTTCATGAGCGTATTGTACCACCACAAACGCATCCTCAATTTCCATTTACGCAAAACAATCTCCCCTTTTTGATGTCTTTATGAAATTTATGGCTATAGAAATCCTCTAACTGGAATGGCCATGTCCGGCTCCAGGTCAAAGTGCCAGTCAACCACCATCACCTCCAAATACTACTGACCAGGTGCTTTACGCCTTTGTTTTTAAGCCGGATGTACTGCAGCCAATTTGATGATTTGTGGATGGAGTAAACAATGATAACTGTCATCATCCGTTAACGAGGCAAATTGAATGCCTATTAATGCTTTGCTTGTGATAATTTTCCCTTTATCATAATAAACTGTAATATTATCAGGCTTAATGGTTAACATGAATAGCCTTTTTCCGTCGACACCCTGGAATGGGACCAATTGAATTCGGTTCTGCCATTGATCCGGTATACAATCAAAATCCAGCTCTTCTTGGGCACTTTTTAGCAGTTCCCATTCATCTTCGGAAAACCAGTTCATTAAAAATTGCTTATCACAGATAATTACCGGTTTTTTTGTCAGTGGATCAACCAATTGGTTCCCGCTGTCAATATACCCCGTTGTCGAATGACTCACTTGATTAAGCTCGATAGTAACAGAATATAGCTGGTCGTAGCGGATTTTTTCGGTAGCGTGCTTGTCCATACGGTTTTTCGTAAACCACCAAATAATCGGAAATCCAATAACTATAAAAATCCAGCTAGTGGGATCACCATAGCCTTTATTGAAAGTAAGCACCCCATTGGCCGAGAACCCAATTGGATTTTGCAGCAAAAAATGTACAGCTATCAGACCACCTCCAATTGAAAATGTAGTAAAGTAGAATAATAGCAGCATTTTTAAAAAGCGACGAATCGAATAAAAACGGAAAGAGCATAAAATAATCACCAAAGAATAACAGATTTTCCCTAAAACGGTAGTAAAAAAAGAGTCCGGGTAATACAATGAGATAGGCACAATGATTGATGCCACAAATGCACCAAACATGATTCTGATTTTTCCCGAGCTATCTTTGGCTAAAATCTGTGTGAGCATTAGCAGCATCATGTCTAATAGAAAGTTCAATAACCAGACAGCATCAAGATAAACAGTCACACCGCTCTTCCTTTCTGCGCATGAGAACGATCTTCCAGCCTCCATCAAAGTCTGAAACAAATGCGTTAAAGGTAGTATAGCGGATGTGTAAGGCAAAGTCTGTCACTTCTTGTCCGCAAAGTTGCGCTAATTTCAACGAGTTATCAGGGAGTTTGTCGGCTAAATATGGATAGGAATGTAATGGGGATGTCAGAAACACAATTATCGGTTCTTGAACAAAAAAACTAAAATAAAAAGCAAGCGGAATGATTTTTAATCCGCTTGCTTTTACTATTATCGTCTTCTATTCCGGTTCCGTAAGAAGGCTGGAATATCCAGTGTATCCTCTTCTGGTTGTTGTTGCTTGGGCGGCTGTTGATTTTCTGTGTAATTTCGGGTGTTTCTTGTTTCCCGATACGGTATATCGTCATTGAATGTTGTAGCCGCATGTTGTTTATTGCTCGGCATTGACCGGCTTTTCGGCTTATGATCAGCATTTTGGTTCTCATCAAATCCAGTAGCAATAACCGTGACAATGATTTCGTCTTTCAGGCTTTCATTAATCACCGAGCCAAAGATCACATTTACTTCCTTATCTGCTGCCGATGTGACAAGGTCAGCCGATTCCTGTACTTCATAAAGGCTGAGATTTGCTCCACCCGTGATATTCATTAAAATGCCATGCGCCCCATCGATTGATGTTTCCAATAAAGGTGAGGAAATGGCTTTTTTGGCTGCTTCTGTTGCCCGATTTTCACCGGTTGCAATACCAATTCCCATTAGTGCAGAACCTTTGTCAAACATAATGGTTTTGACATCGGCAAAGTCGACATTAATAAGTCCAGGCTTGGCAATCAAATCGGATATGCCTTGTACCCCTTGACGCAATACGTTATCTGCTTCACGGAATGCTTCCAACATCGGGGTGTTTTTATCAACAATCTCCAGCAAGCGATCATTTGGAATAACAATTAGTGTATCGACACAGCTTTTTAATGTGTCAATTCCGGAGATAGCCTGGGTCGCCCTTCTTCTGCCTTCAAATGTAAATGGCCGTGTTACAACGCCAACGGTGAGCGCACCCAGATCTTTGGCAATTTGTGCGATGGTAGGTGCAGCACCAGTACCGGTTCCTCCACCCATTCCAGCTGTGACAAAGATCATATCGGCACCTTGTAGTACCTCTTCTATTTGCTCTTTACTTTCTTCCGCAGCTTTTTTACCGACTTCGGGATTGGCACCTGCTCCCAAACCACGGGTCAGCTTTTCGCCAATTTGCAGTTTCACTTCTGCTTTCGATAGATCCAGTGCTTGGGAATCCGTGTTGACAGCAATAAATTCAACACCTTCTACACCATGCTCAATCATGCGGTTAACGGCATTATTTCCGCCACCGCCAACACCGATTACTTTTATGGTTGCCAATTTATCCATATTTGTGTCAAACTCCAACATATACGTTCCTCCTAAAATAAGCAAAATTACTAGAGTACAAGAATTTAATCAAAAAAGTACTTAAACAAATTCGAAATTCCGGATTCTTTCTTCTTTTTCTTTTCTGTTTTTTCTGCTGGTTTTGCTGTTTTCTTGGGTCGCGGTTTTTCCTCATACGAATTGACAACAGAAGGAAAAAGATCTTTTCCTTGTATTTTCGCATTACGATAAGCAAATTGCAAGATTCCTACCCCAGCAGTAAACTGTGGTTCCCTGACGCCAATGTAATCCGGCAGGGACATCCTGACATTTGCCCGAAATAAATCCTGGGCAAGCTCAAGTACCCCAGGCATTTTCATGGTACCACCTGTCAGAACATATCCTCCTGGTAAATCATGACATCCCATCCGTCTGATTTCCCGTTCGACATACGCATAAATTTCTTCGAGTCTAGCTTCAATCATATCAGCAATCTGCAATTGATTGAAGGTTTGCGACTGGTTACTGCCAATGGTGGATACACTGAATGTTTCATCCTCATGTGCATCGTCGAAAAAAGCATGTCCATAATTCAGCTTGACATCCTCCGCTTCTTCGGTTGATGTTCTAAGACCCATGGACAAATCCTTTGTGATATTATCACCACCAAGTGGAATAACGCTTGTTGACACCAAATGATCATGCTGAAAAACCGATACGGTTGTACATCCCCCTCCAACATCAATTAGTGCAACACCGAGGTTCTTCTCATCCCTGGATAATGCAATCGACCCCGCAGCCAATGGTTGCAGGCAAATATCGGATACCTGTAATCCCGACCGTTCCACACACTTTAAAATATTATGTAAAACTGTTTTGGAACAGGTAATAATTGTTCCTTCCATTTCCAGACGAACACCAATCATCCCGCGCGGATCAGTTATTTCATCCAAACCATCAACAATAAACTGCTTCGGAATAACATCGATAATTTCACGTTCTGGAGGAATCGAGACAACCTGTGCCCCGTCAATCACCCGGGTAATATCCTCATCACCGATTTCCCTGTTTGCACTTTGAACAGCCACGACCCCATGACAGGGCTGCAATTCAACGTGGTTGCCGTTAATCCCGACTACAACACTGTCAATCTGCATGCCAACCATTCGTTCCGCCTGCTCTACTGCATTACGGATCGAATGAACGGTCTGATCAATATCGACAATGGCTCCTTTTTTCATGCCATTTGATTTCGCAGATCCTACACCAATAATATTTAATGAATCATTTAAAACTTCTCCAATTATCACCTTAATTTTTGATGTACCTACGTCCAAACTTACTAGTATTTCACTGTTGTCCAATGAAAGGCACCTCCTGATTCAGCATCTGATAAATAGACAATCAGATGTTAACACCTGTAATATGATCTATTCTATCATTATAAAGGATTATTCCTTGAGAATGTACTAAAATAACAGATATAAAAGTAATTCTACAAAAAAGCCGTATATCCCTTTTAATTTCACCTACTTTTTCAGTACAAATCTGGGAAATTAGACGGGTAATGATGTAACGGATCAAAAGCCTATATTAAATACTTCGGAAACCATACGCTGTATATGGCTTTCGAAACGGGTCTCTTGCTAAATTTATCACACCAAATACAACTTTTTAAAGGATGTTCAAAAAGTCCGGTAAAAAATGACGCTTCGAATTTCTTCGTTGGCTTGTTTCTCCGCTGCTCATGTATCTAACTGCATACATTCCGCTGCTCGAAACTGCGCCGCCTAGAACTTCTCGGTCCTTTTTATCCTCCTTTTAAACACACGCTTTTAGCATTTGGATGGATTACAATAACAATGGACTTTCAATAGTAAACATTTTCTTATTCTTCTCCTTCCATTTCATCCTGTTCATCTTGATTTTCCTTCTCTTTCTCCTTCTTATCAAAGGATTCAAAATAAGCCCCTACGCCAATATGAATAATCCCCTTGCTGTCCGGCTCAAGCTGGGAAACGATGGAAGGATAAACCTTCATCTTTTCAGCAAACTCCCGGATCGTCCCATCCACCAGATAACCATCATTCATATACAATAAAATTTTATATTTATTATCGTTTGTTGGCCGCCAGTGAATTTCCGATATCTGATTCAAAATACTTTTCGGTAGTGAATGTAACTGATCCGTCATTTTATGTAAAATAGACTCATTTGAAAAATCCATTAACAATGGGGCATCCCCGTTTATGGTTTTCTGTTTGGATGACTTTAAGACTTGTCCATTGTTCAGAATTGGATAGTAAGCGTCATCTTGTTTGACATAACCAACCCGATCATACTCTGTTACATGAATAGCGACTTTTCTTGGCAGCTGCTTTTTTAATTCGACTGATTTGACGGCTGGATTTTCTGTTAGTGCTTTTTTAACTTTACTTTCATTAATTGTCCAAATATTCGTCTTTCTGGTTATGTTGCTTTTCTTGAGAATCTGCTCATCTGATACAAAGCCGTTTCCTGTAATATCCACCGTTTTTACGCGGCTAAGCGGTGATTGTATATAGACAATCAGCAAAATGAGCAAGAAAAAAATAGAAAAATAGAATATAAATCTTCTATTCGCCTTCTTTTTTCGAGCTTGTTTCAATTTTGGGATTCTATCTTCAATCGAAACAATGTTCTTTTTACCCATTCGATTCTTCCTTTGTACAAAATTAACGGCATGCGTCTATGCCGTTTTCGATGTACAAAAATTATATCATAAATTACCGGTTAACATGTAGTGTTTCTATAATTTACAAAAAAATGCCTCCGTTTGGGAAGCATTTTTAAGAGAAAAGGTATAAAGTGAAACTTCATTTAGTGGGGTTTCCTTTCCTCCCCCACTAAATGTTAGTTGAACAGAATCAGGAATTTACGGGCTGTTTATCCCCCACCTTCTAAGTTTTTAGTTACTCTCACTTATAGAGGTGGGGGTATTACAGCCCGTTAATGCGTGATAAAAATTTGTGCCCTGCTGCTTGTTTGTGAGCTACAGCACCTTTAGACTTTTCCTAAATAGAGGAATACCTGCTTATATTTAACAAGATCCCTACCGAACAAAGGGTTAAGGTTAACGATGATCCGCCATAACTTAAAAATGGCAGTGTAATACCAGTTACAGGAATCAACCCGATAACGACACTAATGTTAATCATCACTTGGATCACTAACATGGACACGATACCCAAGGCCAAAAACCGTCCAAATGGATCAGGCGCTGCCAAAGCAACTTTAATCCCGCGCCAAAACAACAAACCAAACAAGACAATCAACAAAGCACCACCAATAAAGCCCAGCTCCTCACCCAAAATGGCGAAGATAAAGTCGGTTTGCGGTTCAGGCAAATAAAAATACTTTTGAATACTATTGCCCAGCCCCAAACCCATTAATCCCCCCGGTCCAATGGCATATAAAGACTGGATGATCTGAAACCCGTCACCAAGCGGGTCTTCCCATGGGTTTAAAAAAGCTGTAATCCGGCTGATTCGATACGGTGCCGAAATAATTAACAATACAAAGCCAACAATCCCCAAAAAACCTAACCCCACGAAATGCGAGATTTTGGCTCCGGCAGTAAAAATCAAAATCATACAAGTTAATACAAGCACGATTCCTGTGCCCAGATCGGGTTGCAGCATAATCAGGCCAAATGCAGTAAACACCAGCAATAACGATGGGAAAAAGCCTTTTTTAAATGAAGTAATATATTTTTGATTGGTTGTTAAGTAGACGGATAGAAAAATAATCAACCCTAGTTTCATAAACTCTGATGGTTGCACACTGAAGGCCCCGACACCAATCCAGCTTTGGGCACCACCGCGTACCATTCCGACACCGGGAATTAACACAAGCAAAAGTAATCCAAAACACCCGAACAATATTGGCTTTGCATACCGTTGCCACGTCCCATATGGAATGGCCATGATAAAAAACATGGCAACAACGCCAACTCCGGTAAACAATATTTGCCGCTTCAAATAAAAGAAACTGTCCCCATATTTATAATCTGCCCAAATATATGAGGAGCTGTATACCATCACAATACCGACAATTAATAATGCAAAAATTACCCCAAGCAACGTATAATCCGGTGCATTTTGCTGTTTAAATAATTTCCGTAACAAATAAAACACCCCATATCCAGTTTCCGGAATTGGGGCATTATCTCAGGTTCACATGGTATGTATGACAAGCCGGATAGCTCGTCCTTTCGTTTTCCAAGTGACAATCGTTTGAAACAAGCCCCTATACTAGTGTATGCACGGCTTGCACAAACATGTCACCCCTTTCTTCAAACGTTTGGTATTGATCCCAACTGGCACAGGCTGGCGATAGCAAAATCACATCACCTGCATCCGACTTGGCGTATGCAGTCTTTGCTGCCATTGCGACATCCTCTACAAGAACAGCATCAATTCCCGCCTGATCAGCAAGTTTTTTTAATTTTTCTTTTGTCTCACCAAACAATACCATTAATTTCACATTGGCAAGATAAGGGAGTAAATCAGCAAACCCATTACCCCGATCAAGTCCTCCCGCCAATAAGATCGTTGGCTTATCAAAGGAAGACAAAGCTTTTTGGGTTGCCAAAACATTTGTTGCCTTGGAATCATTGTAAAATATCCGGCTGTTAATCGTCTCAACATACTGCAGGCGATGTCTGACACCGGTAAAAGTCATTAAAACTTGACGAATTGCCTCATTGTTTGCTCCACTTAATTTAGCGGCTGCCACTGCTGCCAATATATTCTCCAGATTATGTTCACCAACGAGCACAATCTCCTGTTTATCAATGATCTTCTCATTTTTAAAATAAACACTTGAATCATCTGCCCAAGCACCATTTCTTAATTCCCTATTCACTGAAAATGGAATCTTGGTTGATTTTGCGACCCCGACAGCATCCACAACCGTCTCTTGTTCCGCATTATAAATAAGATAATCGGCGGCTGTCTGGTTTTTAAAAATATTGCATTTTGCCGCTTTATAGTTCGCAAATGTCCCATGATAATCAAGGTGGGCAGCGAAAATATTTAATAGAACGGCAATCTTTGGCTTAAAATTCCTGATACCCATTAATTGAAACGATGATAATTCCAGGACCATTTTTTCCTCCGGTTTCAATGTGCTGGCAACATCGGTCGCTACTGTCCCGATATTGCCGGCGAGTTGTACCGGCTCCTTGCTTGCTTTGAGCATTTGGGCTGTAAGCATCGTTGTTGTCGTCTTCCCGTTTGAACCAGTAATCCCGATAATCGATCCTTCCACCATGTTTCCGGCAAGTTCAATCTCAGTAATAACCGGAATATGTCGCTTTTGTGCCTCCTGGACAATTGGGTTGTTATATGGAATGCCAGGATTTTTGACTACCATCTCCATCCCATCCAACACAGTCAGCGGATGTGAACCAGTAATCACTTCCGCACCGAGTTCCTGTAACATCTGTACATTTGCATCATTTGCCGGTGCTTCCTTATCGTTTACCCGTACAGAGATGTGGTTTTCCAGTAATAATTTTGCTGCTGCAGTTCCACTTTTCGCCAGTCCCAGAACAAGAACACACGAATAGGGAAAGTCTGTTAATTTATTCAAGTTAAGCCCACCTTAATATAGATGCCAAGCGCACCAAAGATAAGTCCAATTAGCCAAAAGGTTGTCACAACGCGCCATTCCGACCAGCCCAGAAGTTCGTAGTGATGGTGTAATGGACTCATTTTGAATACCCTTTTTCCTGTTGTTTTAAACGAAATCACCTGGATAATGACTGACAATGTTTCGATGACAAATACACCGCCAATGATCACTAGAATGATTTCCAGCTTTGTTAAAATGGCTATAGCAGCAATCGCTCCACCCAGCGCCAATGAGCCTGTATCACCCATAAATACTTTGGCAGGGTGGGCATTGACCAGCAGAAAACCAAGCAGTGCTCCAACTACCGCCAATGAAAAGATAATAACCTCGTGCTGGGAAAAATCATACCAGGCAATAACCCCAAATGCACCAAAGGCAATAGCTGCTGTTCCTGACAGCAGTCCGTCCAAACCATCGGTCAAGTTGACAGCATTAGACGATCCGACCAGCATAACAATAATAAGGATTGCATACCCCCATCCAAGCTCAAATTGGATGGTTGTACCTGGAATTTGAATATATGTCGGAAAATCATTTGCCTGTAAAATAAAATAAAAAACAAGTGCAATTACAATTTGACCAAGCATCTTCTGCTTTGAGGTCAATCCCAAATTACGCTTCTTGACAACTTTAATAAAATCATCCAAAAATCCTAATAAACCATATCCTAACATAACAAAGATCAACAGCCAAAGCTGATAACTGATCGGGCTATGCATCTTGCCTGCCATAATCAAGGATGTCACGATCGTACTTATAACAATCATGATTCCTCCCATGGTTGGTGTCCCCGTTTTTTTCTGGTGTGATTGTGGTCCTTCTTCACGAATACTTTGCCCAAACTTCAACCTTCTTAAAAAGGGAATGAAGATAGGAGATAAAAGGAAGGTTATTAGAAATGCTATTGCAATTGTAATAAGTAATATAAAAATATTCACTGCTTTTTCTCCTCTCGCAAAATCACCTGTGTTTATTGGTGGATTATTGCATTTACAAACGATTCAAACTGCATCCCGCGTGAGGCTTTAAACAGAATAAGCGTATCTTTTTTCAGATACGGACTAAGTACCTCCAATAATGCCCCACGTTCGGTAAAATGATGGCAGATTACTTGGTTATGTTGCTCGCTTACCTGTTTGGTAATTTCCTGTGCATGATCACCAAATGTTAAAACCGCGGTAATCGAGTCGTCGATCACATCTGCAACGGACTGATGTAATGTTTTGGCAAAACCGCCCAGTTCAAATATATCGCCAAGCACCAGTACCTTCTCCCTAAAACCGCTCATTTGCCTGACAACTTCAATTGCCGCTTTCATCGATGTTGGTGACGCGTTGTAGGCATCATTGATAACCGATACACCATTTTTCCCTGTTAACATTTCAAAACGCATAGCTGTTAATTCCAGTGTTTGCAATGCCTGTTTTATTACTGGTACTGGAATTCCGGCGTGTTTCCCCAACATGATCGCATATGTTGCATTTTTAGCATGATGTTCACCAAGCAGGGAAATGGCGTATTCATTCCCGTCAGATAAGGTGAATGTTGTTTCATCATGGGACACTGCCACATTTTTAATGATCATCATATTGTTATCCTTAAATCCACATGTGGTCACATGATCATGATGATGCTTAGATGCAAGCAATGGCTCGTCGCCATCAATAATAAGCTCACCATTTGGCTTTAATCCATGAGTAATTTCCATTTTTGCTTTGGCAATTCCTTCCCGTGACCCAAGATATTCGATATGTGATTCACCAATATTGGTAATAACCGCATAATCCGGTTTGGCCAGATTGGAAAGTTGTTCTATTTCCCCAAAATGATTCATACCCATTTCAAGTATAAGCATTTGTGTTTCAGATGGCATGGAAAGAATCGTCAATGGCACGCCAATATGGTTATTCAGGTTTCCCTTTGTGTAATGGGTGCGATAAGTAGATTTCATCACAGCTGCAACCAGATCCTTAGTAGTTGTTTTACCATTGGATCCAGTAATCGCGATAACAGTCGGATCGATTTTTTCCCGGTATGCAGCCGCCAATTGCTGTAATGCGACCAACGTATCTTCAACGAAAAAAACTGGAAAATCAGCTGGCAAAAAATCAGGCAGCGGCCGGTCCTTGCGCCAGAAAACCGCTACGGCCCCATTGTCTAATGCTTGTTTAACATAATCGTGTCCATCAAACTTGTCACCGGTCAGGGGAACAAACAAGGATTTTTTCATTTGCTGGCGACTATCTGTTGTAACATGTTCAATGGCAATTTTTTTGGTTACTTCCCCCTTAAAATCGGAAAATAATCCGCAAAGCCATTCGGTAGTAAATAACATATCTCAATTCTCCTTAGCTAAAATTGCCTGTTTTGCTACTTGGCGATCATCAAAATCATACTTCACCTGGCCGATTTGCTGATATGTTTCATGACCTTTACCGGCAATCAGTACAATATCACCATTCGTTGCCTGTTCGACAGCATATGTGATCGCCTCTTTCCGGTTCTCAATCACCTTGTATTGACCGGAGTTTAGTCCTGTAGTCATATCAGTTAATATCGCATAAGGATCTTCTGTTCTCGGGTTATCAGAAGTAAAGATGGCACAATCGGCATATTTTACGGCTATACCCGCCATTAATGGGCGTTTTTTCTTATCCCGGTCACCACCGCAGCCAACGACTACATATATTTTACCTTTCGCAAATCCTTTGATCGTCTGTAATACATTCTCCAACGAATCCGGTGTGTGGGCGTAATCAACCAGGGTTGCAAATGATTGACCGGCAATAACAGGTTCAAACCGCCCGCTGACCCCGGTAATGGCCTCAAGCGCAGATTTAATAACGGTCAATGGTACGTTTTCAACTATTGCAACCGAACTAGCCGCCAGCATATTATATATGTTAAACATACCAATCAGGTGACTCGTAATCGCAACATCACCAACCGGCGTTTTTAAAGTAAATGTTGTTTGTGTTGCGTCCAAATGAATATCCTCTGCGCGTACTTGTGCTGCATTTTTACAACCATATGTAATAATTGGTTGTGCCGTACTGCGTTTTAATACATCACTTGCTGGATCATCTACATTGATCACGGCAAACTTATTTCCTTTATTATAGCTATTTCCCAATTGGGCAAACAACAGACTTTTTGCCCGTAAATAATCTTCCATGGATTTGTGGTAGTCCAAATGGTCCTGGGATAAGTTTGTAAATATCGCTACATCAAAATCACAGCCATGCACACGTCCCTGATCCAAGGCATGGGAAGAAACCTCCATGATGGCTGTTTCCACCTGCTTCGTTGCCATTTGTCCAAACATCTTCTGTAAAAACAATGCGTCTGGCGTGGTGTTTTTCACCGGATAGACTTCTTCGCCGATCTTCATTTGAATCGTACCGATGACCCCGGTTTTCCTGTTAAACCGATTAAATATCGCCTCCAGCAAATAAGTGACCGTGGTTTTACCATTTGTTCCAGTAACACCGATTAGCGGGAATTTGCTGGTTGGATAATCGTAAAATTTGACTGCCAGCATTGCCAAAGCCTTTGTTGTATTTGCACACGTTATAACTGGTACCGATACTTGTAATTTCTTTTCTGCCAGGATAGCGACCGCCCCGTTTGCAATTGCCTGGTCGGCAAAATCATGACCGTCGACGGTATAACCTTTGATGCAAACAAAGAGATCACCTGGCTTCACTTCACGAGAATCCATTTCTATGCCATTGATTTCAATAGAATCGATTGTTTCGCTTGTTGCGTAAAATGGTAGTACGGCAAGCATTTTGTTTAATTTCATCGTAAACATCCTCACTGATTGAAGTATACCAACTATATGTATTCTGGAAAGTGTACAATTTTAAGAGGGTGAACCCACCCCCTTTTATAATTTACCTAAAAGTTTATTGCGCACTTTCATATGATGATTATCATTTAGCTAAAATCCATGTGCCCCTATACGGGTGCTTCCATCTTTGATAGTCTGGCTGATACCATTATAGCAAAATTTATTCTCCTGCACGATCTTTTTTGTCGGATAGGTATAGTCTGATTTTTGAGCCTTGTTCCAATTTTGTTCCCGGATCTGGTTCCTGATCGATGATATATTCGCCGGATCCGCTTGTTTCAACGGACAAATCGGTCTGATATTCCATTAGTTTGTGTTTGTCCATACCAATTAAATCAGGCACTTCCACTTTCGGCTGTTCTGGCCATACATATTCTTTATCCAATCCGCCCTCTCTTGGTTCGACCCCCATGGCACGTAAGCTATCGCCAATGATCGTTCCTACAATCGGAGCGGCTACTACCCCGCCAAACTGAACGGTACCTTTTGGATTATCAACCGCAACATAGACAACAATTTGCGGATCATCGGCCGGGGCAAATCCGATAAATGAGACAATATAGTTATTCTCCAAATATCCGCCGCCAGGTCCTACTTTTTGTGCTGTTCCAGTCTTGCCGCCGACCCGGTAGCCGTCAATGTATGCCGGTTTACCTGATCCTTTGGCAACAACACTTTCCAAGGCGCGTCGTACTTCTTTTGACGTTTCACCGGAAATGACCCGATCCTTGGTGACCGTTTCTACCTTGTCAACGACTTTTTTCGTTTTCGGATTAACCCATTCACTGGCAATATGCGGCTTGTATAGATAGCCACCATTGATTGCAGCCGAAACAGCCATCACTTGTTGAATTGGTGTCACGGATACACCTTGTCCAAATGCGGTAGTCGCAGCTTCAACCGGACCGATTTTTTCCGGGTTAAACAAAATACCATTTCCTTCCCCTTGCAAATCAATTCCTGTCTTCTTGCCAAACCCGAAATTGTCAATATAAGAGAACAGTTTTTCTTTGCCTAATTTCATGCCTAGACTAACAAACCCGGGGTTACAGGAATTCTGGACAACTTCCAGGTAGGTTTGATGGCCGTGACCACCACTTTTCCAGCAATGTAAGTGTGTTCCTTCAACCGAAATAGAACCATCATCATTAAACGTATCTTTATCCAAATCTACCTTGCCTTCCTCCAGTGCCGAGGCCAAGGTGATAATTTTGAAAGTTGAACCAGGTTCGTACGTCCTCCAAATTGGCAAGTTGCGGTCGAAAATCTCTGAATCTACCTCTTGATAATTTTCCGGGTCAAAATTTGGTCTGGAGCTCATTCCCAAAACACCGCCAGTTTTTGGGTTGACTGCAATCGCCAGTGCCCCATCCGGATTATATTTCTCGACAGCCAAATCAAGTTCCCGTTCCATAATAGTTTGTACTTTGGAATTGATGGTTGTTTTTAAATCCAAGCCATCAACTGGCGAGCGATAAATATCAGCCAGATCAGTTAGTTTTTTTCCTTTGGCATCCGAATAAAAGGATAAACTGCCTTCTTTCCCGCTAAGCATATCATCGTAATAAAGTTCCAGCCCCATTAAGCCCTGATTGTCAATCCCGGTAAAACCAAGTACATGAGATAAAGCATCTCCATTGGGGTAATGACGTTTGGAATCCTTGGCAAGATAAACGCCATCAAGCTGGAGCGTCCGTATTTCCTTTTCCTGTTCTTTGGAGATTTTCCTTCCTTCAGGGTTGATATTTACTTGTGATTTCGCCTGGGTGACATATTCATAAGCTTTATCAACCGACAAGTCCAACACAGCGGCCAATTTCTCCGCTGTTTCTTGTGGGTCTTTCACTTGTCTTGGAACCACAATGACGGAGGGGGCTGAAACATTTTCGGCTAATACATCACCGTTTTGATCAAGTATTTCTCCCCGCTCCGGTTGAAATTTGATATCTCTTGTCCATGAATTATTGGCCTTTGCCATCAACTTGTCGCCAATAATAAATTGTACATAGCCCAGCCGAATGACAATGACAGCTAGTACTAATAATCCACAAAGAAAAACAGTGACTATTCGTTTTCTGACTGTTACAGCAGATACACGTTTCATCTTTCATCCCCTTTTCATAGGCAGGCTTGTATCTACTATATGATTGGAAAAATACGAATAGAACACTGTTTACAGTTTCACACCGGGCACCCGGATATCATAACTTATGAATCATCTTCTTTTTTCTTTTCGCTTTCCTGTTTATTTTTTTCTTTGTTCGGCGTCTCGAAATTGACAGATAGTTTATCGTTTTCTTTTAACGCCTTCCCTTTCTTAATACTCTGATTCACGACATAACCATTGCCAATTGGTTCGACTTTTAAATGAAGCAAATCGGCAAATTGCATAACCTCACGCAATGACCAGCCTGTCATATCGGGCATCGTTGGTTGATCAGTTACCAGTAGAATCCGGTCATCAGGCAGCAATTTATTTCCTTCACTTACGCTTGCCTTAACGATTGTTTTTCCATTACCAATCGTTCTAACATCCAGCCCGGCATCGGTTAATTGTTTTTCAATCACCTTTGTCTTTTTGCCGGCAACATCTGGAACTGTAACCATATTAACCCGTTGATCCACTTCCTTATCTGGGTCAATATTCAAGTAACGTAAACTATTCTTCATGACATTTTTAAAAATAAATGATACTGGTGCTTCACCAGATTCATAGTTTCCATCGATGTTCAGATTTGGTTGTTTTACCGAAACATACATCATCAATTGCGGATCGTCTTTCGGAGCCATTCCTAAAAACGAAAACACATAATTTTCTGCGCCATACATATATCCGCCATTTTTGTTAGGTATTTGCGCCGTACCGGTTTTACCAGCTACAGAATAATCTTTCAACTTATAACTTTTACCTGTGCCATGTTTGTCTGTAACAACGGTCCCAAGTAAATCTCGTACATGATCGGCAGTCTCCTTGGAAATTGGCTGACCAACAACCTCGGGGGATGTTTCTTTCAGTGTATCTCCGGTTTGTGAATCGGTTATTTTGGAAATAACATACGGTTTAACCATTTTTCCATCGTTGGCTATCGCGGATGCTGCCTTCATTTGCTGAATCGGTGTCAATGTTGTCCCTTGTCCAAAGGAAGTAGTGACTTTCTCGATTGGCCAGTCGTATAAAATTTTTCCCGGTACCTCCCCAGGTAAATCAATGTCTGTCTTTTTATCAAGATCAAATGCTTTCAGATAATCCAGATAGCGATCCGGATCCATTTTTTCCCATGCCAATTTTGCCGCACCGACATTGGACGAACGTTGAAATCCTTGGTCGTATGTGATGGTCCCCCACGATTGTTTCCAGTCACGGATGGCCCGGTCCCGTTTACTAACTTTGTACTCACCTGATTCATACGATTCATCCCCGTTATAAACCCCTTCTTCAATCGCTGCTGCCCAGGTAAACATTTTCATTGTTGACCCTGGCTCGAATGGGGTCGAAATGGCATCATTATACCAATTCTTTACATCCGATGGGTTGTTCGGATTATAGCTGGGACGATTACTCATGGCAACAATCTCCCCGGTTTTCGGGTTCATGACAATAGCCGTCATTCGCTTGGGACTATATTTCTTGTCCACTTGGGTCATCACATCTTCCAGCAATGTTTGCACCTTTTGATCAATGGTTAAGTTAACATTATTGCCATCTTCCGGTTCTTTCATTACTTCTTTTGGATCCAGCAATTTGGTATTGTATTTGTCCCGTTGATACGAAATATGCCCTGCTTTTCCACCCAGGATCTTGTTCATTTGTTTTTCGATTCCAGTCATCCCGGTTATTCCGTCATCATTCTTCTTGGCAAGTCCGATAATCTGCGAGGCAAACATACCGTTTGGATAATAGCGCGTTGCTTCTTTATCAAATTTGATTCCAGGCAGATGCAATTTTTCGATTTTGTCCTTTGTCTGTTGTGATAACTGCCTGCCATCTGCACCAAACTCGACTTGGAACAACTTATCATTGTTTAATCCATCCTGCAGACGTTTTAGAAGGGATGTCTCATCTATATCCAATATAGGTGCAAGTTCTTTCGCCGTCTTTTCTGGATCAACCACGTGCATTGGATGGTCAGGATCTTTCGTATACGCCTCATCGACAATAGCATAAACGCGGAATGTTGACCGATCATAGGCAAGCGTCATTCCGTTACTGTCCATTATTTTTCCCCTGTCAGCCGGAATCGTGTATGATGACGTTCGTTTCTGCTCTGCCCATTTTTCCAATGAGACCCCATTAATCTCACCTGATGTCTGAATGTACAAAAATCTTCCGGTTACCACCAGGAAAATCGCAGTAAACAGAAGTATCAGGATTCCAGACATCAAGTGTGTTGTCTTATTCTTTTTCATTCGAAATCCACCTTGTTAGAGGATGTTTTAAAACCCTCATGTCTTCTCAGACACCCTGATAAATGCAAATGGGCTTTAGCGATTTAATTCTAGCATATCCCTTTCATTATGTTAATTGTTTAATGCACTTGCATGCTTAACCTCTGCATCCTGAATTTTTAATCCATGTTTTTTGGCAATCGAAGTAATTCGTTCCGGTCTGGATAATTCTTTCTTTTCAGAGAGCATTCCTTCATTTTTAACCTCTTTCTGCTGCACTTTGTTCTCAAGTGTTTGCAGCTCCCTATTGAGGCTATCTGTTGAGGATGAAAAAGAAACCATGTAGATCCCGGCAGCAAGTAGACATGCGCTCGCTACAGAATATAATAATTTTTCTCCTTTGGTAACCCAGCTTGTTTTACGTACGACTTTAATTTGTTTTTCTTTTGTTGTTTGTGTTTGATAAGATTGTTCCCATTTATGAGCATGATTTACACTCATGATTTCTTCCACCCTTCTCTATAAGTAAATTGATCGTTCCATGCGCTAACTTTTTCTGCGATACGTAATTTAGCTGATCGGGAACGGCGATTGGCTTGCAGTTCCTGTTCACCAGGATTGATTGGCTTTTTTGTAATTAATTTAAATGGTGCTTGATGATCTTCAGGAATTACTGGTAAATTTCTCGGTACTTCTTTAGGTGTGCTCCATTTTTTAAAAGCTTGTTTACATAGTCTATCTTCCAGTGAGTGAAAGGTAATGACGGAAATCCTGCCATGTATAGCGACAACTTGTGCCGCCTGATGCAACCCATCAAGAAATGCAGTCAGCTCATCATTTACAGCGATCCGTAATGCTTGAAATATGCGTTTTGCCGGATGTCCGCCTTTTCTGCGAGCAGCTGCCGGGATTGTGTCTTTGATAATTCCGACTAGTTGATGGGTTGTGTGGATGGGCGTTGTCTCACGATAAGACTCGATCTTTCGGGCAATTTGTTTGGCGAATTTTTCTTCACCGTAAGCAAAAAATATTTTCACTAATTGTGCATACGGCCAGGTATTGACAATGGTATAGGCACTTAACTTCTGGTCCTGGTTCATCCGCATATCCAACTCTGCATTATGCTGGTAGCTAAATCCCCTTTCCCCTCTATCAAGCTGCGGGGATGAAACACCAAGGTCAAACAAGATCCCGTCTACATGATTGATCCCAAGTTCATCAATTTTTCCCTCAAGTTGCCGAAAGTTTGCATGAACAAATTGAATCCGATCAAGGTATGGTGTCAGCCGTTTTTCCGCTGCCCGTAATGCATCTATGTCCTGGTCAAAAGCCACCAGTAACCCGTCTTTTGTCAATCTGGAGGCAATTTGTTCAGCATGTCCGCCACCACCGACTGTACAATCAACATATGTACCTTCTGGCTTGATTGATAATCCCTTTACTGCTTCCTCTTTTAATACGCTGTAATGTTTAAACATGTTGTGTTCACCTGCTTCGACAATGGTCAGAATCAAGGATTGGATTGGGAACCATTGTGTAGATTCCATCATCTGCTCCTATAAATTTGTTATTAAATATCAAAGTCCATTAAATTTTCGGCGATCTCGGCAAATGACTCCTCAGAATCATTGAAATAGTCTTCCCAGCTTTCATTTGCCCAGAATTCAATCCGGTTGGAAACGCCGATTACCACACATTCTTTATCCAATGCTGCGTAATTTCTTAATGGCTGTGGGATATTTATTCTGCCCTGTTTGTCAATTTCACATTCTACCGCCCCTGAAAAGAAGAAACGGGTAAATGCTCTAGCATCTTTTTTTGTTAGTGGGAGTTTTTTTAATTTCTCTTCAAGCAGTTTCCATTCATTCATTGGGTAAGCGAACAGGCACTTATCCAGTCCGCGTGTGATAACAAAGCTGTCCCCAAGTTCTTCACGAAATTTGGCGGGAACAATAATTCTTCCCTTTGTATCAATGTTATGTTGAAACTCACCCATGAACATATGGTTCTCCCCACTTTCATGTTTCTATCTTACCACATCCCCCCACAATTCACCACTCCATTTTTTTAAAAATTTACCTGCAGATAAAAAAAGGGATAATAGTCTCAGAAACAAATATTCTTCATGCACAAAAAAGCTGTTTTCCTTTTGCATGAACATCACACTTTCTATCCGTGATAACAATGGAGTGGGGATACTTTCCATTGTTGGTTTCACAAATAATCGTGTTGTTTCATGCTTTAGAAAACAGCTTTTTTGACTGGTGGAGGAAAGTGGGGGGATCTTTGAATCGCATCCCAACTCTCTTCCACTACAAATATATGAGATAGTGTTCTTCTGTAAATGAACAGGGAGTTTCCGTCATTTTTTCAATAAAACCACTGCCGTACCAATTCAGCCATGGCAATGGATTCCAAACGCGTTCTTGCAATCCATTATTCGGATGTAATGTCGCATGAATCACATCAAATTCATGCAGTTCCTTTGTATATTTAGCTTCCACTTCTTTACACAAGCGACTTTCCAAAAAATCAATATCGCGGAATAAATAATGTAAATTCTTATCAGTCAAATCGCCTAAATCAGCACGAATCCCACGCGATACATCCTGCAATGGTTTGTGGGCTTGTGCAATCGCTTGTTTGAGATGGTCTATCATATGTTTAATTGGTGGATCAGTCTGTGCGGCCAGCCAATTTCCGCGTGCTTCTGTAACTCCATCGTTCACAACATCGTCTGCTTTAAGACCATATTTATGCAGCAGCTTTTCTACATGTCGTTCAATGATTGTAAATGAAAGACGTGGTACAACCGGCGGCATGTTCATTTCAAACGCGCGAAATGCGGGTTTTAAGACAGACCAATAACTGACCTCACCGGGACCGCCGATAAACGCCAGCGTCGGAAAAAGCAACTCCTGCATCAACGGTCGCGTTACCACATTATTACTCAATAACTCTGGTTGCCCTTCAGCGATTTCCAACATCTCATTTGTTGTTAACGACACTTCATTCTGTTTTCCCGCCCATTCACCGGTTTCAGTTCTAGTTAGCAAAATTCGCTCCCCTTGGTAATGATAAAACAAGTGGGCATCTTCCGGCTGGACTCCCAATGAGGTAGTATATCCCAATTGCCGTAAACGCTGCTCATTTGTATATACTCCCCTGCTAATTTCCATTTGCTTGTCTACAATCGTTGTGAAGTGGTCACGCTCCAGTTTCCGTAATAACGGATGGGAGGAATCGACCAGTACCACACCCTCTTTGGAAAACAGTTCAAAAATAACTCGCGCAAAAAAGTCTACATATGTTGTCGATTGGTTTAAACAATTTGTAATGGTATCATACAATGGTTTCGTATGTTCTGTTTCCTGCAATTGGGCGAATATCTGATTTATCCACTGCTTGGCATATTCATCGTCCTTTGCGATTGCCGATACTGGCTTTTTCTGAACAACCTGTTGCATCAATTTATATTTTTTCATTTGGGGGATTTCCGGTAGAAAAATATGATTCATTTCCTCAAAGTCGTGATCCTCACCGGCAATCCAGAATACTGGTACAACGGGAACAGATAATTTTTTTTCTTGTTGACGTGCCAGCTGAATAATCGAGATTACTTTATTTATTGTATACATCGGACCGGTTAGCAACCCTGCCTGTTGACCGCCGATAACGACCACACTATTGTCTTGGCGTAATTTTTTTATATTTTGATAGGTTGATTCAGGAGCATCCCACTGTCTATTGATCGCTGTCAACGTTTCGGTTAACTGTTCTCTGTTAAAGAACCGTTCTCGTAAATCCTGCACCCTTTGTTGGTAGCTTGATTGTTGAAATGGATGATAATCAAAAAAATCCATAATTTTCGTTTCATTATTTCGATAATCGTTCATTAATTTCGATTGATGCTGTATCGGAATAGGGTTGATTCGCATTTGTTTCGTGCTCCTTTAAACATAATTGAATATTAGAGGATGTTCAAAAAGTCCGGTAAAAATGACATGCCCCTGCAAAAGGGGTATGCCGACGCCTGAGCGCAAGCCCGTTTTTAGTTGGCCTTCATTTGAAAAGCTCGTTGGCTTGCTTTTCCGCTCCTCATGTACCTTCTATGTACACTCCGGTGCTCAAAGCTACGCCGCTCAGAACTTCTCGGTCCTTTTTATCCTCCTTTTTGAACACGCACTATTATCCAATATGTATTGTACAGAAACTAACCAATAATTTCATCTCATCTGTTTAAGAAAGGCGGATGTCATAACCATACAATGGCATTTAGTTTTTTGTGTTAACCGGTTTTATTTCATTCATGACCTATTTATATTATAATGTATATATATGAAAAGTTAGTTTTTTGACAAGGGGGAAATATAAATGAGCAGTATAAAAGTGGAGAGGCTGTTAATCAATTATAAAACATTAGAGGAATTTGAAAGATTTTCAGCCTATGGCAACCAGGAACTTTCCATGTTGGAGGATCTTCGAAACAATATCGTCGAAAACAATAGTGAGTCACCATTCTACGGGATTTATTATGGCAAGTCATTAGCTGCCCGTATGAGCTTGTACAAGGTAGACAAGAAACATGACCAATATTTCGAACCTCCCCAAGACTATTTAGTTCTGTGGAAACTGGAAGTTCTGCCAGGCTATCGCGGAAAAGGACTCGGAAAAGCATTGGTCGATTTTGCGAAACAGGAAAATATGCCTATTAAAACCAATCCTCTCATCAACTCTCAAGGTTTTTGGGAAAAAATGAACTTCAAAAAGGCAAAATACGAAATGGAACGTGATTTTGGCGAGAATCCATTAATTTGGATGCCTGAAGGGGTACACGAAAAAGAATCGAGATAAGAAGCATAGAAAAAGACATGAATGATAAAAATCTGTTCATGTCTTTTTGGTTTGCCAACTATTCATTTGGAAAATGCAAGACGGCTTGATTATGACTCATGTTTCTCTTTGATTGTTTACCCAATCCCACAGCTCCCCCATTTCCTTCCATGCTTCATGATAACGCTGGTTCATTGTTTTCAATGCTTCATTTTCCTTTTTTAAATGGGCAATAATTTCTTCCTGTTCCTGGTGTGTTAGCTGATTTTCCATCGAATAATTCCTTTTCATTTTTTCAAGTAATGATATCGCTGTGTCGATCGTATCTTTTTCATTATTTTCTGATGGGTCAACAACATTCTTTTTCCTACCTGCCTGTTTACGCTCCACCTTGGCTTGCTGAATCGCATCCTGATATGATTTCCTGATGGTTGCATTCCAGCGAAATCCACAAGCTGCGGATGTGCGCGATAATTGCTTAGCCACATCCTTGAACGCCTCTAGTTGCGTTTTTCCCTCTCTAATATAACGGATCACGGTCTCGGCCAGGATAATATCTTCGTCTTTTGTCCAAGCATCCTGTCGTGTCGCCTCCATAACACCCCTCCTTCACCATTGCTATAAAAAATGTATGCAATAAATAGGAGTGATAGACTAACTATTTTTTTAACAAAGGCGCAAGCGCCCATTTGAAAGAAGGACAACCTAGACAAAAAAACAGACCACTAATGTTAGTGATCTGCTTGGCCCATTACAGGCTGCTTACAACTTCCTTACCATCATAATGCCCACATGCTTGGCAAACATGGTGTGGTTTTGTCAATTCGCCACAGTTTGAGCATTCTATCAAGCCAGGTACGTGTAATTTTTTATGAGTACGACGCTGATTTTTCACTTTTTTGGAAGTTCTTCTCTTTGGTACTGCCATGACTTACACCTCCTTCAAATAAACGAATCCTATTTTTCCTTCTCATTATCATTCAATAAGGTCTTCAGTTTTTTCAAACGCGGATCAACCGGTTTTTCTTTGTTCTCTTCCGAAATTAAAGTCCATCCTTCACCTTCTGCCGGAGCATGCTCCATGGCATCTGCATCATCGGAAAACACACGAAACGGAACCTCTAATATGATATTTTCCTTTATATACGGAGTTAAGTCAAGTATTTCTCCATCAATTGGATGAATTTCATTTTCCTCTTCTTCCTTCCCATAATATCTGGAAAGTGTAAATACTTCATCCGTTTTTATGGTAAACGGATAAGGTACATCTACCAAGGTACGTGCACAAGGAAGAATCATTGTACCCTTGATGGTAAACGTGAAAATAAGCTGTTCTCCTTGTAATGTACATTCTCCAAAGACATGTACCGAACCAATTTCGCGAATGTCGTTGTTCATTGTTTCCAATTCAGAAACATCAACCATATTGTCGAATTCAAATGGTTCATTATAAGTACCTTGTTTGATCCGACTAACTGAGAATTTCATCTTCATCACCTCGAAAGAGCAACAAAAGTAATTTTAAAAGCAAACTGGACTTTTGTCAACATATTTTCTTTACAGATCACTTATACTATCCACTAGCTTACCCATGATGCGCTTATTCATAATTTCTGCTAAACTTAATGGTAACATACTAACCATAGGAGTGGAATAGATGAAAGCATGTGGGCTGATTGTTGAATATAATCCGTTTCATAACGGGCATCAGTATCATCTGAAAGAAGGACAAAAGATCACGAATGCCGAATGTATGATCGCGGTAATGAGTGGTAATTTCTTACAACGTGGGGAACCAGCCATTATCGACAAGTTTCATCGAACAATAGCTGCAATTAATAGTGGGATTGATATTGTTGCCGAACTTCCCTATGCATTTGCCGTACAAAGCAGTGATTTATTCGCCAAGGGTTCAGTCCTGACGTTGCATGCTTTAGGAGTTGATTCCATTTGCTTTGGTAGTGAATCCGGGAATGCGGATGACTTTGTTCAAGCATATCATACACTTACCGGCAAACAAGAACGATTTGATGAAAGCCTGAAACAGCAGTTGGCAGCGGGGCTTTCTTATCCGGAAGCAAGCCGTGTAGCCTATCAAAGTATTGGTTTACAACAAACGCGGATTGATTTAACGAAGCCAAATAATATTTTAGGGTTTAGCTATGTAAAAGAAATTATGAAAAACAATTTAGCGATTCAGCCAGTAACCATCAAGCGCCGTAAAAGTGGTTACCACGATAAAGCGATTACAAGTTCAATTGCCAGTGCAACGAGTATTCGCAGACAGCTTTTTGCCAGTAACTTTACCAAAGATGTCACTAAAGCAATCCCTGAGATAACCAGAGAACAACTGATTGATTATAAAAATATAGCGACTAGCTGGCATCATTGGGAGGCTTATTTTCCATTATTGCATTATCGTGTCCTAACCATGACAGAAGAAGAATTGGCTACGATCCAAGGCGTTGATGAAGGACTGGAATACCGGCTCAAAAAAACGGCAAAAGCTGCTGTTTCTTTTGAATCATGGGTGGAGGCAATCAAAACGAAACGGTACACCTGGACAAGACTGCAGCGAATGTTCGTTCACCTGCTGACCAACACTAAAAAACACGATATGTCTGGACTTAAAAATGGTTCTTCTATTCCTTATGTTCGCCTGCTGGGTCTTACACAAACCGGCAGAAAATATTTAAACCGTATCAAAAAACAAATGGATATACCGATCTTCACCAATCTGAGTCGCCAAATGCATCCATTGCTTCATATGGAGGAAAAGGCAAGTGCCGCCTATTACAGTATACTCCCGGCAATGGTCCAGGAATCCATGCGTAATCAAGAATTGCAGCCACCAATAATGGGATAGGAAAGGGAGCTGGGAGCAACGTTGATCAAGCCTCTCCAGCTCCCTTTTCATACATCTATTTCATATTCTCTAAATACTTCAGAGCATCATCGAATGTATCCACAGGGACAATTTTCATACTGGTACCAATTTCATCCGCAGTCTTTTTCGCTACCTTATAGTTGGAATTCTTGGCTCCATGTTCATTTGGTGCAAAAAACACCTTACATCCTTCTTTATCTGCGGCAATGACTTTTTTATCAATCCCCCCGATTCTTCCAACATTTCCATCGTAATCAATTTCCCCAGTTCCAGCAATTTGGTAACCATGGGTCAAATCTTCTTTGGTTAACTGGTCATATATCTCCAGTGAGAACATAAGCCCTGCACTTGGTCCACCAATACTTCCGCTGGAAAACTTGACTTTCGGTTTAACCGTGACATTGCGGTCTGTCACCAATTGGATCCCGACACCTGGCTTATCGTCCAATTCTTTAAGGTTTTTAAGCGTAATCTCTTTCGTTAATGTTTTATCATCCCGTACCAATGTCAGTGAAATCGTATCTCCTCCATGTTTACTGGTCACATAGGAAGTCAGTTCTTCCGCTTTTTTGATACCTTTTCCGTCTATTTTGGTAATACGATCGCCCATTTTCAATTTACCATCGGCAGGTAACCCTTTCATCACCCCGGCAACATAAACGCCATTGTATGTAATATGAATTTCCTTATTCGCGGCTTTATATGCAACCACAGTGGACGCTTCCTGTGAGCTCTCCATCATTTGCAGCTGTGCGTGATAATATTCTTCTTCATCAATTCCTTTCGGTAGCACTTCTTCCAACGGTACAACCTGATTATGTGGTAATAGCTTGGCAAAAACATATTGGATTGGTGTGGCCTGCCCTCCCCTCACCGTTACCAAATGCATATCACCAGCACTTTTGTAGCCGCCTTCAACCGAAACAATTGGATTCAGGGGATCTGCCCCACCTGGTTTATAAATATAATATGGCAGCTTATACGCTGATAAAAAAAAGGCAACAGCAATTACAATAAGTAAATATAGTAAGTGGCGTTTGGTAAATTTCAAAGTATAGCTCCTTTCATAGAGGATGTTCAAAAAGCCGGGCAAAAATGACACTTTAAACACGCGCTTCATAGGATATTTCTTTTATATATATAAAAAGTGTATGGCATAAATGCCGGGGGTATACGCGTATATTGATATAGACTCGTACAAAAATGATTAAATTTTTCCCATCCTTGGACAGAAGAACTAAAAAATATTTTACTACTAATAAAAAGAGAAGTACAGAGCCAGGACTTCACTAGGGGGCTTAACATTGAAACAAATCATAAAAACACTTGTTTTGGCCGGAATTACAGGTTTTATTGCATTTGCCATATTAACGGTGCCCGATCAAGCCTCCGAGGCGAGTATTCGTGGACTAAACATATGGTGGGAAAGTGTTTTTCCAACATTATTACCATTTTTCATTATTGCTGAATTATTAATTAGTTTCGGTGTAGTTAATTTTATTGGCGTACTTTGCGAACCAATCATGCGTCCGATTTTTAATGTACCCGGAGTCGGCAGTTTTGCCTGGATCATGGGAATGGTCAGTGGTTATCCGACCGGAGCGAAAATATCAACACATTTACGGGAAGAACAACAAATTTCCCAAATTGAGGCGGAGCGGCTTGTCACCTTCACCAACGCATCCAGCCCCTTATTCATTATTGGTGTTATCGCTGGCGGACTGTTTCATGACCTGAAACTTGGTGTTCTCCTGATTACGTGTCATTATATTGGCAATGCATTAGTCGGGTTTTGCATGCGTTTTTACGGCAGGAAACGTGAAAAAGGGAAAAAAACAAACAGAAAAAATAAGGTATCCTTAAAACGCGCGCTAAAGGAAATGCATCGTACCCGTTTAAATGATCCACGTCCATTTGGACAGGTTATCGGCGATGCTGTACTCAATTCTGTGAAAACACTGGTGATGGTTGGCGGATTTATAATCTTGTTTTCTGTATTCACGAAGCTATTATTCATCCTGGGCATCTCCCCGGTTATTGCCAGCGGATTCGATTTACTTTTCAAGGCTCTCATGCTCCCGGTAGAATTAACACTGCCATTCTTATCCGGGTTATTCGAAATTACTTTAGGATCACAAATGATATCACAAATCTCGATTAATAACCTGCTCGCCCAGATGATCATTGTCAGTTTTATTCTTGGCTTTCATGGACTATCTGTACAAGCACAGGTATCCAGTATTATTGCAAAAACAGATATTCGTTTTGCCCCATATTTTTTCGCTCGTTTTCTGCACGCTATTTTCGCCAGTATCTTAACCATTATTTTATATAAACCATTGTACGTAAACCGACAAGCGTTTGAACTGGAAAGCACACCGGTTTCAGCCGATGCAACCCAAAATTTCTGGATAATGGCAAGGAATATATTAACCCATACCGGCCCAATTACCACGATCATTTTTTTAGCAATATCTGCCTTGCTTCTATACCGACGAAATATGACTAGCAAATAAGGTTAAGTAAAATAGATGCTACAGCACCAGGCTGCAGCATCTATTATTTTATACGTCGAATTTGGCTTTTAAGGCATTTTCCACGACTTTTGGCACAATGTCAGAAACATCCGCTTGATATTTCGCAACCTCCTTGACAATACTCGAACTGAGGAAAGAGTATTGATTATTGGTCATCATAAAGAATGTCTCAATGTTTTTATCCAACTTTCGGTTCATGGATGTGATTTGCAGTTCATATTCAAAATCACTGACAGCACGTAATCCACGTAAGATAACCTGGGCTTGCTGCTCTCTGGCATAATCAATTAATAATTCAGCACTTGAGTCAACAGAAACATTTGACAAATCCCTCGTGGTCTCCTGTAATAACTGGATCCGTTCGTCAACGGTAAACAATGGTGCCTTAGATTGATTATTAAATACAACGACAATCACGTGATCAAAAATTTTCGCCCCACGCTGAATGATATCCAAATGTCCATATGTAACCGGGTCAAAACTCCCCGGACAAATTGCTAACCTGCTCATTTTATCTACATCTCTCCTATTTTTTAAATGGACGCTATATGAAGAAGTAACCTCAATCTGAATGTACAACATATTAAACTTAACGTTAGCCTGCAGATTTTTTAAGTATGTTGATAAATAGTAACGCCGGTGGTTCCTCCATAGTTTTCCTGTTTCAAAATGGAGAAGTGCCGCAGATCATCTGGCATAGAAGCCACTGTATCATGCTCACAATAAATAATACCATGACCGTTTATTAACTCCAAAGATTCAATCGTATGTAGAATTTGAAAGTAGTCCGCCTTTTTGTATGGCGGGTCAATTAAAATCAAAGCAAATTGCAGCTCTCTTTTTTTGACAGCCTGTAGTGACCGATACGCATCGGCACGAAACACCTCCGCCTTTTGCTCCAATTCCATTGTCCTTAAATTTTGCCTAATGGTTTGAATCGCCTTAGGATCTTTATCAACAAAAACGGTTCTTTCCATTCCTCTGCTGAGTGCTTCAATCCCTAATGATCCGCTGCCGGCAAATAAGTCGAGACACAAACCTCCAGAAAAAAACGGGCCAATCATATGAAACACCGCTTCTTTCACCTTATCAGTAGTAGGCCTGGTAGATGTTCCCGGGACCGCTTTCAGTTGGCGACCTTTCTTCGCGCCTGCTATCACTCTCATTATTACCACCTCAAAAGCTTGTCCCCGACATTTTACCACAAAATAATCGATCAAGCGACTGTTGTTTTTTGCTAGCCTTTACTAGTCTGACCCGTATTCATTTATTCGAGAAAAAATTCCCGTAACATGTATATATTTTTTCTTATCGTCCATAATAACATAACGAGACAGCTAATACTTAGCTTGGTTGTTTCAAAACACGGAGAAGACTTACATTTCCCCATAAGTTCTTCCTCCGGTTTCTCCTCTCCCTTTGCCTTTTTGTTTTCGAACAGAAAGCAAAAAGACCTGCAGAGTTTTTCTGCAGGTTTTCTTTTTGTCCGATAACCCTATGTAGGGGTCCTATATTCCCATTTTATAATCATATTCCTTTGCTTTATCAGGTTTGGCGTTTTCAAAGTTTGTCCGGATAAAGGGCTTATGCGATCGATCAATCTTTGACACAAAATTTAATTTGAGCAGTTTTTTTTCGGTATCTTCCACGTCCTCCTGGTTCACATATAAAACCGCATATTTTAATTTCTTGGAAGCATAAATAATATGTCCATACCGTTTAATCTGTCTCAAGTTTTTCATATGCTGAAACCAGACTATTATTCCTTGACGTTTTGTTTGCAAATGATAGCCCTCCCTTGCAACCTGGCTGGGCAAGTGATATTAGCTTTTGATCCAATGATCACGAAGCACGGCAACCGCATTTTCCGCCGCTACCACAGCCGCCATCACTTAATGCTGCACCATCTTTTGGCGCCTTAATATCTTTACTTACGCTTTCTGCAATATACTGACTAATCTCATCGAGCAGTTTTTGCAGGTTTCGTTCAGCAACCTTATATGCAGCAACTTTTTCATGCATATCCATTGCCCGTTTTGTTTGGCGTACCTGCTTCATTATCTGATTATAGTCAGGATGGTATCTTCCAAACCGTTGTACATCCTCATAATGGGATTTTATATTGGTAAAAGCTTGAATTAACTGCTGTGCTTCTTTATTATTTTCCATCTCATATCGGGATCGCATGTAAGCTTCCATCACATCCGATTTTAGAACTATCTGGCCAAGAGATTCAGCACGGTCAAGGATGTCTACATACTCCATCGTTCCAATCATATGAGTCACCTCCACCGCTATCATAACATGGATCGGTGGATTATTAAAGCTGGTCAATCCCTCATCGAATCGGCAAATTGCATCAGCATCCTCGCCATTTGTACGGAATCACCAACTTTTTCAAGTCGCTGCGAAAATGTTTTTCCATAAAATTGTTTAGCGGCTGTCTCCAGTTCGGACAAGTTTTTTGGATCCCTTGCAAGATACCTGTACCATATCGGATTCAGTCGGACAAAACGCAATAACTCGGGACGTGAACATAAATATTGATAACATACAGCCTGCATCTATTTCACCTCTTAATCCCGAAACCAATTATTAAATGGGCTGGATTGATTTTTAGGTTCAGGAGTTGACTTTTTATTTTCTTGAAATTGACCAATTAATTCCTGGACGGTCGCAATCGTCGAACTCAGCTGTGTCACCTGTTGTTGGACCTTATCCATATCGACCTTTTCCGCCATTTTCATTAATTGGCCAAATAGTTCAGATTGCTTTGATTTTCCTTGTTCCTCGGTACTTTTGCTATCACTTTCTTCATCCATTTCCTTGTATTGGGACCAATATGGATCGTCTTCACCAAGCAACACCCATTTTTCGTATGGTTCTTGCCAGGACTTTCCGCTTTTCCTGATGTCTTTTACTAATCCAGGATGTCTTGACAAAAAATCCTTAAATTCCCGAACCGTCGGATGTAATTTATCTTCCATTTGTTCTCACCTCATCGACAGTATCTGTTACTTATTAATTTATGACACCGCCCCAGTTTCTGTGAGAAAAAACAAAGGAGAGACCTGACGAATTTGTTCTAAGAAACAGAGTCAGATTTACGGAATCTCAATGAAATTTTGTGTGTAATACAAATGATACACGCCAACACCTAAATGCGTATAATCATCATTTAATAATGCTTTACGGTGACCTTCACTATTCAGCCAGCCTTCCATCGCGGCTGGTGCATCCGGATATTGGGCAGCGATATTTTCACCTGCAGTTGCATAATGAACTTTCTTCTCTGCCAAACGTTCCTTAAGGCCGTTGCCATTTTTACTATAATGGGAGAAATAATCATTTTTTGACATGTCCTCACTGTGAAGAAAGGCAACTTCACTGACAGTTTTATTCCACGCTACTTTTGATTTATCAAACTGACTGCGCATGACATTTGTAATATCAAAAATTTGCTGTTCCATGCCTGATTCAACCTCTTGCCATTCTTTGTCCGATAATTCCGGCACATCTGGCAATCCACCACGATATTCGATTTGGTATGCTCGTTGCTTTAATAGACTATCGGCTGTTAAAATACGAATCGAGGACAACTTATCGGTAAAGGTATCAAAATAGCACTGAACAAACAGATTATCCGCTATTTTCGCCAACGGCCGCATTTTCATATCCTCATCGTTTAAATGAAAGGTATAGCTTTTAACACCGTCTTTATATGTCATATCTTTTTTGAAGGAAAACTGCTCATTGACCGCATCATACGATTGACCAACGTAAATGGGATCGATTGATAGATCGTCTCCTGTGGCATAGACGGTAGTAACCTTATCGTCCTCAACGCCAAATTGAATATATTGATCCTGTTTATCTGTATACACCCACCAGTCGTATCCATATGCACTTTTGTCGATTCTGACGGGTTTCCCAAAGTTTTCAGTTAATTGATCCTTTGTTTTTCCGACCCATTGAAATAGATCGCCCTTTACCGTTATTTTAGACAATTTACTTTCCGGAACCGATTTTGATTTCGTCATACTCTTTTTCTGATCTAACATATTGCCCATGTCATGAACTGCTTCATCCGGGGTCAGGTCGTTTTTCGCTAACAGATAAAACCCACCCAGTGCCAGCACAAAAAGAATGATAAAAGCGATAAATGCCCGAATAAGACGCATAGCTTTGCTCCCTTCAATAATTAATATCCATTCATTATATTCCTTCGTCGACCTATTCTGCCTTGATTGCATTTTATTGCAAAGCCCACGTAAAAATGATACTTTAAATTTTAAAAACAGACTTATTATATTTAGTCCCTACAATTATAACAAACAAAATAAAAACACCGAAAAAAACCGCTTTAATTTGCAACTGACGGGATTTCGTACTATTATTGTTTTAGTGAGTGATAATTGAGTGAGGTGTAAAACATGAGATTTGAAAATACTGGAATAGAAGATGCAGTTGTTGATTTAAAACCATTGGATCACTTAATGGGAAAACATGCTTTCATTCGCGCTGGTCAATGGGATTATGAGCGTGTCACGTACGATTACAAGATTAATTCCAAGGAGAAAAATATTACATATTACATACGTATTCAAGGATACGCTCTTGAAGGGGACGTGGATCGCGGGAATGCTGTCATTAAACTAATGACCCCACTGCTTGGCAAACATTACTATCCACATGGGGTTGAGTACGGCGAAGAAGAAAATTTCCCGCAAAATCTGATTGAGCGTGCGAAGGGACTTGTTGAAAAAGTAGGACAAGAAATAGAACAATATAAAAAATAAACTGCACAAAAACATTTAAAAGGTGTGAAAGCGACCGTTGCTCTCACACCTTTTTATGTCCAGCTTTTACTAAATACCTAGTATAGCCTTAAGCATACTTGTTGTTTCTCCACCTTTATAAAATACATACAAAAGCAGGTAAACAACAACCCCGGTGATTGCTGAAAAAAACCAAATGATACTCGTAACCGGACCTATCTTTCTGTGGATACGTATTCTCCGTTTTAAGGCAAGTGTTATGGTTACAATTCCAAAAATGGCACCGACCGTTGCTAAAAATATGTGGAATATCAAAAAAATAGTATAATATATTTTAATATTTTCCGGTCCGCCAAAACTGGTATTGCCAATAAACACTGTTCTGGAAGCGTAAATAATAAAGAAAAGCAATGCGCTAATGGCCGCGGAAATCATCGTCCATTTGTGTGCCTTTCGTTTATCTTTTGCAATTAGCACCCAGCCAATCGCTACTAAAATGGCGCTTAAAACAATAAAAAACGTACTTAGTGTTGGCAAAAATGGCATTTATCTATTTCCTTTCCTACAATAAAATAAAGTGAAACTTAATCAGCAGGGGTTTCTTTATTCCCCACTTTTGTTCGTCTCCAGTAACACTTCGATAAAGTAAAAGCTGTAATCCAGTTGTTTAGATTACAGCTTTCAGCAGCATAATCGCTTACGATCTGGCACCATCCGGATGCGGGTCTGGTAATGGATCCACCTTAAGGCTTTCCCTTGTGAACCAAGAAAAGAACACCCGACCCAGAATGATTCCATAGGTGATTTCCTGCATAAGCTTCATGATAATACCACCAAGTTGCTGATCCTCCATCGTACTCATTGGCGAGAACATTTCCGGTCCCGTAATGGTAGATGTTGTTAAACCTTGCATTACATCCCCCGGAACACATAATGCCAATGCCTGCATCCATGCCCCGCTCTCTGAATAAGCAGCATACAACGGAGCATCCGCAAAAATAATAAGGACACAAGCTGGTGTAATGAGCACACCATTGGCGAAAATATAACCGATCTTGAGTATTGGAGAAAGCTTATTAAATTCTTTTAACGGTGTCAAAACCGGGAACCACACGATAAACGCTGCGACCAAAATAATCAAACCGAACACTGTATGTGCAACAGGCGATTCTTTGGAAAAATCAAAGACTGCCGGTATATGATAAAGCGAAAATAATGTATTAAACAGTAATAATGAGATGATCGGTTTGGTCAACAATTTAAGAACTGGGTGTATTACCGGTAAATGGACAAACCAATTCCAAATCCAAACTGGAATTCCCTTGATCATGAGAATCGGAAACACGAGAAAATAAATAGCCAGCTGAGCCATATGTGCCGTCAACATGATATGGGATAATAGATCAATCGGACTGCCTTTTACCACATATAAAAGCAACATGCCCACATAAAACATGATCTGCTGTTTTCCGGTTGGTTTTTCTTCCACACCAAAACGATGTCTAAAACGAATGGTTATTAAATAATAGGCCAAACAAAGTCCGACTATAAAGATCATATAATAAGGACTCCACAAGGCCCGAAAACCAAATATTTGTAGTTCCAACCACATCTTAACTCACTCCATACTAAATGGCATCTATCATTATTATAACGTATTTTAGCAAAATGAAACATATTTTGATGTGACAAAAATAGAACAAAAATGATGAAGATCAGTTCTGAGAAATCTTTTGGAAAAACAAAAGACCAGGAAATAATCCCAGTCTTTTGTTTAGCGCTCACCACCAGGTGGTTAACGCCAGGCCAGCAATTGCCAATAATGCAGCCCAAACGCCACCATAAATCATCACGGATTGCATTGTATGACCTTCTTGCTTCAGGTGCATAAAATAATAAAATTGAAAACCAACCTGAACGACCGCAAGTGTTATAAGGATGGGAATTGCAATTATCTTATCCATTCCCGTCAGAACAACAACAAAAGCAAGAATGGTAAATGCAATCATGAGCGCAAAACTGATTAATTGCTGCTGCATCTCCTCTTTATTCTTTTGTCTGCGAAACGATTCTAGTTTGGAACCAGTGTTATCTGTCATGGATTAACCCACCTTTCCCATTAGATATACTACGGTAAAAATGAAAACCCAAACAACATCAATAAAGTGCCAATACAGGCTCCAGATATAGAATTTTGGCGCATTGTACAAGTTCAATTTACGCTTGGCGTTACGTACCAACAAGGAAATGGCCCAAAACAGACCGAATATCACGTGCCCGCCATGAAAGCCCAACAGTGCATAAAACGATGAACCAAATGCTGATGAGCGGAATGAAAAGCCATAATGCGTAATATAATGGGTAAACTCGTAAAGTTCACAGCCCACAAATCCAAACCCGAGAATAATGGTAATGACAAGCCAAAGAACCATTTTTCCATAGGCATTATTTTTCATATGGTAAATCGCATAAACACTTGTAAGTGAACTTGTCAGCAACAGAACGGTCATAAGAAATACCAGCCCTAAACCAAATATGTCTTTACCGGAAGGGCCATCCGCTGTTGAATTGTGCAATGCCAAGTATGTTCCAAATAAGCAAGCAAATAGAACTGTTTCACCACCAAGGAAGAACCAAAATCCTACAGATTTATTTTTACCTTCAAGGGTGGCTTTTTCCGGCTCATGTGGCATGGTTTCCGGATTTAACGTATGATCGTGACTCATATTAATCAGCCTCCCTTTCAAGTTCTTCTTTCGTGATATGGTAACCGAGATCATCTTTCATGGATCGAACGAACATCATTGCTGCTGAAAAGGCCAAGCCTCCGATCATCACGATAAGCCATGCTTTATTGTCCGTTTGATAAATGAAACCAAAGCCGGAAATAAATAACCCCAACGAGAACAGGAATGGCAAGAATGAACCGTTCGGCATATGAATATCACCCAATGGTTCAGCTGGTGTTATTTTTCCATTGCCGTCCATTTTTTCAATCCATAACGGATCGAGTCCACGCACAAGCGGTGTTTGTTTGAAATTATAATGTGCCGGTGGTGATGCAGTTGCCCACTCCAGCGTACGTCCATCCCATGGATCGTCCGGCGCTTTTGGGCCACGGGCTGTGACAATCACATTAATGACAAACACAATAACCGCAAACGCCATAAATAAGGCACCAATGGTACTGATTAAGTTACCTGTTTCCAAATGGTCACCGGCGTGGAACACCCAATATCGGCGTGGCATACCCATTAAACCAAGGAAATGCTGGATAAAGAAAGTCAAATGGAATCCGATAAAGAATGTCCAGAATGTTAGTTTACCCAATCCTTCATGTAAAATTCGGCCAAACATTTTCGGCCACCAATAATGTAAACCAGCAAAAATACCAAAGATTGTACCTCCAACAATAACATAGTGGAAGTGTGCAACAACAAAATACGTATCATGGTATTGGTAGTCGGCGGCAACAGTTGCAACCATTACCCCGGTCATTCCACCTATAGTAAATGATGGAATAAAACCCAGTGCCCATAGCATCGCGGAATTAATCGTGATATTTCCGCCCCACAATGTGGCAAGCCAGCCAAAGATCTTGATACCGGTTGGAACAGCAATTGCCATTGTAGCCAAAGAGAAAATGGTGTTTGCTACAGGCCCTAAACCAACGGTAAACATGTGGTGAGCCCAAACCATAAAACCAAGGAACGCGATCAGTATTGTTGCAAATACCATTGCAGTATATCCGAACAAACGCTTTTTCGCAAAGGTTGAAAATACATCACTAAACACGCCGAATAACGGTAAGATCAGAATGTAAACTTCCGGATGTCCGAATACCCAGAATAAGTGTTGCCAAACAATGGTATTACCACCTAACGATACATCGAAAAACGCTGTATCGAACATACGGTCAAACATAAGCAGAAACAAGCCGACCGTTAAAGCTGGAAATGCAAACAAGATTAACACACTTGCAATAAATGCTGCCCAGGTAAACAAAGGCATCCGCATATATGTCATCCCAGGTGCCCGCATATTAACAACAGTAACAAGAAAGTTAATACCGCCGATTAATGTACCCGCACCAGCAATCTGTAACCCAATAACATAGTAATCGACACCGTGTCCGGGCGAAGTAGTTGATAACGGGGCATATCCAGTCCATCCTGAGTCAGGAGCGCCTCCCAGGAACCAACTACAGTTAAGAATCAATCCACCAAACAAAAATAACCAAAAGCCCAATGAATTTAAAAATGGAAACGCCACATCTCTTGCACCAATTTGTAGTGGAACAGCCACATTCATTAAAGCAAATATTAACGGCATAGCTGCTAGAAAGATCATCGTTGTTCCGTGCATGGTAATGAGTTCGTTATACGTACCAGCACTAACAAAATCGTTATCTGGTTTAATTAATTGAATACGAATTAACATGGCTTCGATTCCGCCGAACAGGAAGAATATACCACCGGCAATCAAATATAATTGCGCAATTTTTTTATGATCGACAGTCGTTAAATAATCCCATAATACAGCGCCAAAGCCCCTTTTTTGAGTAGCTGCAATACTCACTACTTTAACCTCCCTTATACATTTTCCATCCCTTTAAAATGTTGTCTTTATCTCTTATTCACCGGCACTTTCCGGTGTAACCTTTGAAGGTTTTAGTTCCATGAGATAATCTGCAATTTTGCTTGCTTCATCTTTTGAAAGCTCTGGATAATTACCAGACATTTTGTTTCCCGGTTTAATCGAATCAGGGTCCATAATCCAATCGACAACATTTTCTTTCGTATTGTCCAATACCCCGGCAACTTTGGTACGGTTACCGAAATCAGTCAGGTTTGGACCTACTTGAACCGGTGATGAGCCAACTGCGTGACATCCCATACAGTTGTTATCCTGGAATAATTTTTCTCCCTCTTTCGCCGTTTTACTACCGGCAACAGCATCGGGATCAACGTCCTTCATGTCACTTACCCATTGATCAAACTTATCCGGACTTACAGCAATAATTTTAAAGTCCATCAAGGAGTGGGCAGGTCCACAAAACTCAGCACATTTTCCCCAGTAAACGCCCTCTTCATTGACCTCAATATACATTGTATTTTCGTTTTCCGGGTTCACGTCCATTTTACCTGCGATACTTGGCACCCAGAAGGAGTGAATGACATCAGACGATTTCATATTCAGATATACTTTCTCGCCAGTTGGAACATATAAATCCTGACTTGTTTGAATATCTTCTCCTTTATAATTAAAATGCCACCAATATTGGTTTCCGGTAACTTCCACATTCAAGTGATCTTTTTCACCTTTTGTACTTGCCAGATCAAATGTTGCTATTGTTGTCGGAACAGCAATAATTATTAAAAGGATAATCGGGATAATCGTCCAGACCGTTTCCAATGTTCTATTCCCTTCTACCTGTTTAGGGATAAAATCTTCTTTTCCTTTTTTCTTACGGAAACGAATTAATACGGTAATATACACGATTGCAACAACCAAAAGCACCAAAGACATCACAACTGTTGTCAGGATAATTAAATGTAATGATGTCTCTGCACCATACCCTTTTGGTTTTAAGGCAGTTAAATTTTCTCTGCCACATCCCGCTAATACGAGAGCTAGTAAGCCTAACAAACTTAACGCCCTGAATTTTCCCATCCAACCTTTCATGTATTTATACCTCTCTTTCTCTTTTATTTCTTCCTTATTTAAAAATTATTTAAGGACATTATCAAAAACGTTGTTCAACTGAAGGGGAAATTAATTGTGACAATAACCATTAGTAAAAAGAGAATGGTTAAATAATTTAATGAATAAATAAACATCAAATTTGCCCACTTAAGATCGCTTTTCATAAAAAATCCGCCAATACCCAGTACGAGCCAACCGACATTAAGCAATGTCGCAATCACCAAAAAGGTTGTTCCAAGTGATGATAAGTAAAATGGCAGTGGCAATAAACATGCCGTATATACAACCATTTGCCGCTTTGTAAATGCAAATCCATGAACAACCGGAAGCATTGGGACACCTGCAGCCTTATATTCTTTGCATTTTTTCATTGCCAATGCAAGAAAGTGTGGTGTTTGCCAGATAAACATAATCAAAAACAACACGATTGCTGCGATGTGAAGATCAGGATCAATAGCCGCCCAGCCAATTAATGGGGGTACTGCACCGGAAAAGCTTCCAACGACTGTGTTCAAGGTATATCTTCGTTTTGTCCACATCGTATAAAAAACGACATATACAAGCCAGCCAAACAAGGCAAACATAGCAGCCGTAAACGTTGTGAAAAGCAATAAAATAATACCGAGAGCGGTGGACATAATTCCCATTGTCAATGCCTGATTTAAGCTAATAGATCCCGTAACGGTCGGACGCGTTTTGGTCCGTGCCATGACCGGATCGATATCAACATCATACCAATTGTTCAACATACAGCCGCCGGCAATGACCAACGCGGTTCCTGCCATGGTTAACAGAAAAACGTGCCAATTACCCCAAAAGCTGGCGCCGGTAAAATGCAATGCCAGCCAAAATCCGGTAAATGTAGTAATTAAATTAGAATTGACGATACCCATTTTCGCAAGCGACTTCATATCGGAAAAAAATGTCGAATCCACATTCCCGGCGTCAGCAAGCTTCCCCATTATTTGTGAAGTTGTTGTTTCTGCTTTATTCAAATTACTATATCCCCCCTTCCGATTCCCCGCAAAAAGGCATAATTGTACATCAATACTCTTAGAGGGTGCAGCTATCGGAGCCTGTTCAAATCAGATTAATCTTCTTCTTTGAACATTCGATATCACTAATATTCCCTAAAGTATCCAAACTATTATCCTAATTGTACCATGGAATTGTATTACATTCTATCTCACTACGTGTGGTTCCTTTCATTTTTGCACTAATAAAAATGACAACTTTGTGAACGATGGGCAAAAATAATAAAAGGCATGACACCTTCATTGGTAAAAACTAACATTTATGTAACAGAACCAGGTACCGTGATGGAAATCTTAACAAATATCCCCTACAATATTTCTAGCAAACAAAGTTCTTTTTTGCAAGGTTTTTTTATTTTTCATGGTGAAAACGGTTCTATACCATGTTAAGATGACAATTATGTGTTATTTGTCGAATAAACATTGCTATCAACAGCTCTTTAGTATTACTATATTGTTATTGTATATTTTATCTGATTAAAAGCGAGGCATTATGTATGATACGAATACTAAAATGGCTATCAGTCGTTTCCGCACTTGGGATGGTCTTTGTTCTGATCGGAGGGGCTTTGGTAACAAAAACAGATTCAGGTATGGGTTGCGGTGCAAGCTGGCCATTGTGTGAAGGCAAATTCATGCCAACGGATATTACACCGGAACTTGTTATAGAGCTTAGCCATCGAATGATATCCGGTATTATGGGTGTCGTTGTGCTATTACTATCATTTTTATCATGGAAATATCTTGGGCATATTCGGGAAGTAAAATTTCTGTCGTTCATGTCCAGTTTCTTTCTGATTTTACAGGCGCTCATTGGTGCTGCTGCAGTGATCTGGAATCAATCCGACTTCGTAATGGCAGCCCATTTTGGGATTTCGCTTATTTCGTTTACGGCGATTTTTCTACTTATGTTATTAATTTTTGAGGTTGACAAAAAATTCGATACCGCCTCACTTCACATCGCCAAGCGGCACCGTATCGAAATTTACATGATTACGATTTATACGTTAATCGTCGTTTATACCGGTGCGCTTGTTCGACATACGAATGCCAGCTTAGTATGTGGGGATTGGCCTTTTTGTCGAAATGATGAACCATTGGCAGCGTTAAATTTTGTTCAATGGGTTCAAATGGGGCATCGACTGTTTGCTGGTATCTTGTTTATTTGGACAGTTGTACTATTCATTAGAGTAATCAAAAATTACCGGCAAAACCGGGTTATGTTTTGGGGTTGGGTTGCCACAATGTCATTAATCGTGTTACAGGTCTTCTTTGGAGCCATGGTCATTTTCACCCAGCTAAATTTGGGAATTTCTTTAATGCATGCGTTTGTTATATCCTTATATTTCTCCATGCTGAGTTATTTCGTGTTACTCGCCACACGATGTGCCAAATATGAGAAAGAAAATGAATCCAATATTGAAGGAGAAAGAGGCTGGGACATAACTAGCCAAAAATAGTAAATAAAAAGGTTCCAAGCAAATCAAAAGTTTG
>NZ_JBFNXI010000020.1:0-56910 GCF_040812445.1 Lentibacillus sp. L22
CGGTGCTCAAAGCTACGCCGCCTAGAACTTCTCGGTCCTTTTTATCCTCCTTTTTGAACACGCACTTATAATCGATTTTGTTCGCGCTGCAGGGAAAAACTAGTAATGTAACAATTTTTAATACATATACACGGAAGGGTTGATTGCAATGAAGGCTTTTGTTCATCAACATGGAGATTTGGCAGTTAGAGATATTACTGAACCACAGGCGGGTGCCGGGGAAGTAATCGTACGGCTTAAGGTTGCCGGGTTAAACCACCGCGATTTATTTATCCCAACGCGTCGGGGACAGGAAACGGACGCCTTGGTACTTGGTTCCGATGGTGCAGGTATCATTGAATCGGTCGGCACTGGTGTAACGCAATTTGCCCAGGGCGATGAGGTAATTATTAATCCGTCACTACGATGGAACGAAAATAGTGTTGCACCACCAGCATCATTTGATATTTTGGGCATGCCTGACAATGGGACGTTTGCGGAGAAGATTGTTCTTTCAGCAGATCAAGTGGAAAAAATGCCACAGCACCTGACGTGGGAAGAAGCGGGTGTTTTAGCGCTGTCAGCTTTAACTGGATACCGGGCGATGTTTACCAAAGGAGAATTAAAAGCGGGACAGACGGTGTTTATTCCTGGAGCCGGAAGCGGTGTTGCGACATATCTGATTTCTTTTGCCAAGGCACTGGGAGCACGTGTGATTGTTACCTCCCGTAGTGAAGAAAAACGGGAGGCCGCGAAAAAGCTGGGTGCAGATATTGCTCTTGATACTGCCAGCGACTGGGCGAAAGAATTGAAAAATGAAACCATCGATCTGGTCATTGACAGTGTTGGTGCAGCAACCTTTAACCGATCACTGGAAATCTTGAAAAAGGGTGGCCGCATCGTTGTCTTTGGCTCTTCAACAGAGGATACGGTCAACTTGAATTTACGTGACTTTTTCTACGGTCAATATCAATTCATTGGTTCCACCATGGGGAGCAGGGAAGAACTTCGGTATATGCTTGCGTTTATAGAAAAACATCAAATTCATCCCGTGGTAGACCGGACCTTTGCCTTGGATGACGCCAAGGAAGCAATGAATTACCTCGAGCAGGGCAGGCAATTTGGTAAAGTAGCCGTACGAATAAAGGAATAATAGATAAGTTTGCACTAGGGATGTCCCATGATTGCGCTTGACACGGGCATCCTCTTTTTATTTGACCAAAAAATGGAAATTGCTGATGTATTACCGCGTACGATGAATAAACGCTAGCCCACTGATTTATCCTGCCAGAAACCTTGGGATAGGCCAATCGCCAGACAAAATTTCAGGGTCTCATCCCTTTGTTCTGCTGCAAGACCGTAAACGTTTGCATAGAAGTTCCAACAGATGGCCGATTACAGCCCCAATCAGTCCCAATGTTATGCCACTGTAAACCGGGGTTTTGAAAATGGGTGAATATGTAGCGAGGAACCCGCCATGCCAGGCTATCCCAAAATTCATTCCTGTCACCATGCCGAAAAAAAAGCCTGTCAAATATACCTGCTGTGAATTTTCTTTTTGCTGGATCCTTCGATTAATCACATGGGCTTGGTTATATGCCTGCCATAATGAATAGCAAAAAATGGATGGATAAAATAGTCCCCATTCAAAATCGATCGGCTGGTCAGCAAGATGAAAATTGCCTCTTAACGTGTAGAGGATTGCTATATTCAAATGGGATTGAAGATTTAAAACGATCTCCCAAACCATTAACACCATCCCCAAAAAATAATCTTTATTGTATAATTGCCCAAATCCGGGTAAGGCTAATGACCAAAGTAAGGCAGCGACCGGCGATTTATAGTTTTCTTTTTTTCCCATTTCCAACCTTCTATCTTTCTTGATATTTAGGTGTTAAGGTGATGCACGCGTCCTATCGTGGATAACGAACCAAACAATGCGCAAATGATGGATGAATCACTAACAGCCACCATTTTAAACGTCAGAAAATTATCATTGGTCCTATATTCCATTCCACTTTCATCGATCATAAGGTTGTATTATTGTAGCCAATATCCTTGTACTTTATGAAATATTCCACAAAAAGATGATGAATAGGATATTGTTGTAAAATATTTTTGGAGAATTACCATTACATGAAGGGTAATTCTCCTATATTTTTTTGGGGAATAAACTGGTAAAATGAAGTAGCATCATAAAGATTTTGCAACAGGGGGGCAATTCAATTTGGATCGTTTTCATATGCTAGTCAATGAATTTAAGGAAAAATTAGGTCGAGAATTATCCGATAAGGAGATTAGGTGGATACTATGGGTTGTCAACCAGGAAAAAAAGGATGTGGGAAGGGAGCACCTATAATACAAGGAATCGCAGGGAAGTTAGTTATTATGAACAAAGGTGCTGGAGCAGGATGGTGCTTATCCCGGCAAGAGCAGAAAAAAGCGGGTATTTATACTTTCTTACTAATTAACAAAAACACTTACTGTCCACCCTTATCCTTGTCCAGCGTGTAAAGCCGGAATGAATCCTTTTCATTCCGGTTAGTTGTTTTGTTTTTGCTTTTCTGTGTTATACTGAATCACTAATCCACGGTCATCCATTTCTTTTTCGATTAAATTGCAAAAATCCTCGTCCAAATTTAATTCCATCGCTTTTTCAAAAGTCTCTATCAACAAATCGTCCGACATATTTTTAAAATTACTCACTCTACTGGAGCCTCCTAACCCTTATTTCTCGTTTGGAAGGGTCTAAAAATTAAAACACATGTTCTTTTTGTTATTATAGCATATCTGTTCGTTTATGAAAAGCGGGTTATTAAAGTATACCTACTAACTTAACTGAAGCCAAATCAAACGACTATTTTTAACAAAAAATGGCACCCCATATCATGATAGGGTGCCAGACAATTTACTCTATTTCACGATCCATCCAGTCTTTACCTTCCAACTGACGACTTACAAGCATACCGGAAACTGCGTCACCAGTAACATTAATCATCGTTGCTGGGGGATCAACAATAACACCAATAGCTGAAATAATCGGTAGTGCCTCAATTGGCAGGCCATATAAGGTAACGATCATTAATTCACCCATAAAGCCGCCGCCCGGGATACCACTCATTACGATCCCGGAAAGCAAACAAATACCGATTGCGATTAAATAGGTGTCCAATCCGGAAAAGTTTTTATTAAATACACCAAAAATAAATGCGATTTTTAACATGGCTGCCAGGCAGGAACCGTCCATATGAATGGTTGCACCAAGCGGTAACACGGTTTCACGGATATCTTTTGGAACGCCAATTCTCTTGGCTGCTTCCAGGTTAACTGGTAATGAACCAATACTGCTGCCTGTCCCCAGTGCTGTAACGGCAGGGGAAAGAATGTTTTTCCAAAAGCGGGTGACCCCTTTTCTCCTACCGGCTACAAACGCATACAATGATAATCCTACGGCAAAATAAATAATTGCTACAGGATAGTAAACAAGAACTGCTTTGGCGTAATCACCAATTAAATCTGTACCAAACTGGCCAATCAAGGCGGCAAAATACGCTCCTAATCCAATTGGAGCATAATACATGACAATTTGGACAAGTTTCATAAAAACTTCTGAACCACTCATTAAAAATTTGGCGAATGGCCTGCCTTTCTCACCGGTTAACCCGGTAGCCAACCCAACCAATACCGCAAAAATGATCAGAACAAGCATATTGTCTTTGGAAAACAAATCAACAAAATCGGAAACGGTAAATGTATGAACAAGTTGATCGGCAAGCGATGTCTGTTCCACATCATCCGGTGTTTCCAATGGGATGTCCGCACCTGAACCAGGCGGGAATAGGATAGTTGCTAGCAACATAACGACCGATGAGATAATCCCCGTTACGATAAAGACTGTCATCATCGAACCCATGATTTTTCCCAGCCGCTTCATGCTATTCATGTTTGCAATAGCCGATGAAATAGAAAAGAAAACAAGGGGCATAACAACCATAAATAAAAGATTTAGAAATATATCCCCAAGTGGCTTGATAACATTTGCTTTATCGCCAAAGATTAACCCAATAATTGATCCAATAATGATAAATAAAAGCAGGATGAGGGGAAACTGATATGCTTTTAGCTTTTTCATGCTTTGTACTCCTTATGATTGAAAAATATAGTTTACATACTCTTTTATCATACATGAAGTACAACAGGATGAACAAGACTAAAGCGGCAGGAGAAGTTCGCTAATGTCGTAACGTCTGAGTTGCAACATCGAACTGACCTGAACCCGCAGTCCTCATTCATCCTAATTCAGGTAAGGTGTAATATCGGTAATTGCTTTTGTGAGTTTTTTGCTGTTTTTTTGGTACAATTGTTTTGCTTCTTTATTCTCCGTTCCCAAAGCAAAGAGTTCCAAATCGGCCTGACATTTTTTTAGCGTTGCCAGCAGTAATGGCTTCTCACTTGGGCTAGGGACAGCAATTTTGTCATCATATAAATCAACCGTCAGTTGGCCATCACTATCCACCTCACCGAGAAAAACATTTTCAATACTGACATTTAGCTTATCCAGTTCTGTTTCCAGCCAGTTTACATTTAACGAAAGGTTTGCCAATGGCTCATGTAGAACCTTGCCATCCATAATGACGGTTTCCGGTTGTTTATCTGGTGGAACCTTTAATCCGAGATATTTTGCTGTTAACGGCCGGTTTTCTTTTTTAGGCAAAACACTTAACGTTCCGGATGGTTCAAGTACGGCAAATTCAACATCTGCAGCGCGAAAAACATTTTTATCGCGCAGGCTTTCTTGCAGATCATCAATGGTAAACCGTTCTTTCTTCAAATTATCTTCCATTATTTTACCATCTTGAATGAGAACAGTACTTTTACCTTGAACAATGTTGCGTAATTTCTTGCTTTTCATGGAAAAGTATTCAATACTCCAAGGAATAATAAACCATAATAAAGCAGAGATCCCGCCATAAATGAGACTGGAATCTAGTTCCGTGGCATGGACGGCAATAATGTCCCCGATAACGATACCGGTGATATATTCAAATACGTTCATCTCTGCCAGTTGTTTTTTCCCTAGGCCCTTTGTGATGAGAAAAAGAGCAACAATCGTGATTAATGTCCTGACAATAACCTCTAGTGGGTCTGGTAAAGGCATAGTTCATGTTCCTTTCTAAAGCAAAAATGTAATTCGAAAAAACCTAATTGAATTTCAGGATTTATACTGTGGTTCTTCCTTTGCTAATCGAATTACTTGTTGCTGTAGGTCAACTTTTACTTCATCAACTATTTTCCTGGTGTTTTCAAATACTTCTTTTGCTTCCTGATCCATTGTTTTGTTGGCTAACAAATCCAAGGTAGCTTCTGCGCTTTTTATGGATGAAAAACAGCTTTTTACCTGTGAACCAATCGTCATTTTACTCATCCTTCCATCAGAAATTTGCCGCTAACCGGGCGCTTTTAGCCTTTGTGTTACCCTTTTGGCTTAAAGATAATCGCGCCGAGTACTCCGAAAACGATGGCGGCGGAAATACCGGAACTGGTTACCTCAAACATTCCGGTCAGTACACCAACGATGCCATGAGCTTCTCCTTCAGCCAGCGCGCCATGAACAAGGGAGTTACCAAAGCTGGTAATTGGTACAGTAGCCCCGGCACCAGCAAAATTGATTAACGGCTCATATAAACCAAACCCATCCAGCAGGGCGCCGATCACGACCATAATACTTAATGTATGGCCAGGTGATAGTTTGAAAACATCCATCATAATTTGCCCGATCACACAAAACGCACCACCGATTATGAATGCCCAAAGAAAGATCATGATTCATCACCCCCGGTTTCAATGGATACTGCATGGGCGATACAAGGGATTGACTTTTTTTGCTGTACACTTACTGGAGAATGCAAGGCACCTGTAGCCACGACCAGCATGCGTTGAATTTCGCCACGGCGCATACGGTTCATAAAATGTCCGTATGTACCAACCGATGAACAGGCTGCACCACTACCACCGGATTGTACCGGCTGATCCTCCCGATAAATGGTTAATCCGCAATCGACGTATTTTTTTTCATCCAAATGAATCCCGGATTTCTTGAATAAATCCAATGATGCCTTCCTGCCAACATACCCCAAATCTCCGGTTATAATCAAATCGTAATAAGAAGGATCAACATCTCGTTCTTTTAAATGTGTGATAATTGTATCGACCGCAGCGGGAGCCATGGCACCACCCATATTGAATGGATCGGTCATTCCCATATCAACGACTTTGCCAATGGTTGCTGTGGTAACTTTTGGACCATCGCCACTTTTTGCAACCAGTGCAACACCCGCACCGGTAACCGTCCATTGTGCTGTTGGCGGTTTTTGCCCTCCGTATTCAGTCGGATAACGGAACTGTCTTTCGGTTGCTGAATTGTGACTAGCAGTTCCGCTCATAATGTAGTTTGCTCCATGACCATTAATAAGGAATGCCGATAAGGCCAGACTTTCCATTGATGTAGCACAAGCATTAAATAAACCGAAGTAAGCACTGCCCAGGGTTTTGGCAGCAAAACTGGTTGGGGTAATTTGGTTGATTAAATCACCACTCACAAAAAAATCAACTTGTTCTTTTTGGATAGGACTATTTTCAATGGCAAACTGGCATGCTTCCTCAAGCATTTTCTGCTGTGCCAGTTCAAAGGACTTTTGTTTTAACCATGTGTCTTCATGGAGCAAATCAAAGTCTTTTGGAATTTTTCCCTTCGCTTCAAAGGGACCACCGACCGTTCCAGTAGACAGAATGACCGGTTTATTTTCAAATATCCAGGTTCTGTGACCAGTAAGCATTATAACCAACCCCATTGTATAAGAATCGTTTTAATTAATGCGATGATAAATGCAGAAAATACCCCGATCGCAATGACTGAACCAGCCAGTTTAAACATGTTGCCGCCAACGCCAAGCACAAACCCTTCCGGACGATGCTCAATAGCCGCAGAAATAACCGAATTTCCGAATCCAGTAACCGGAACGGCAGCACCTGCGCCAGCAAATTGGCCAATCCGATCATAAATACCAAATCCAGTTAATAACATGGTAATGAATATTAAGGTAGCAGTTGTTGGATTGCCAGCTGTTTGCTCCGTGAAATCAAAATAATAAATATAAAACATGGAAATAAATTGTCCAATCAAACAAATGAGGCCACCAATGAGAAAGGCCTTGATACAATTCTTAAAGACTGGTCGTTTTGTTTCCTGTTTTTTTTGCATAGCTTGGTATCTTTGTGCTTCCGGAGGCAAATTTTTCTTTTTATTATCAGCCATCGTCCATCACTCTCTTCCAAATAAGATCTAAACTTGCTTGATCAGGTTTGTTCCTTACTTAGTTTAATCATGTGCTTCACTTGCTTTTCCAATTTATTATTGGAGATTTTGTTATCATTAATAGCTTGCTCCAGCTCATTTAATTCGACCCAAAGTTTTTGATCGGTTGATAATTTCGTTTGGTATTTCGGGAATTTTTTCTTTAGTGCTTTGGAATATTTTTTTTCCAGGTCATCCAGTTGAAAACGCTTGTTATGGTGCACTTGAACCGCAACTAATAGGTATTTTTTTGTATTAACAGCTTTAATGGCTTTAATATCTTCAAATTTACTTAACACCTTTTTTGCCTCATTTGCCGCATCTTGATCGATAAAATCGTCAGAGGCAGTTTTATCAAACTTGGTAAACTCCACGTGATTGTCATTATCAGCCGATTGAGAACTTGGATTCGTACCATTATTTGCCGAACATCCGAATAAAATAAGAAGGAGGAGGGCAGGAACCGCAACGTTTTGTTTGATTTTCATCTCATCACCCCTTATGTAAAACCGGGGCTGATGGTTGCCAGCCCCAGAACGAAGCGCCCTTTAAAAGGGTACCTGTCGTTTTGTGCTTATTGTTTATATTGTGGTTCTTCCTGTTCAATTTGTTGCATTCTTGGTTCAATTGTTTGTAAAAGGGTTTCTGTTTGTTGTGCAGCATTTTGATACAATTGTTTTGCTTGTTTATTTTCGGTTTGCAGGGCAAATTGCTCAAAGCTGGCTTGAGCACTTTTTAATCCGGCTAATGTTTGTTTAACTTGAGTTGCAACAGTCACGTGAATTCCTCCTTTGTTTTTGACAACCGTCACTAGTTATGATTGTTTTTTCCGGATGAAATATACGCTTTATTTTTTTCCGGAAAATGTAAAATTGCAAAAAAGGGACAACCGCTTTACTACTGAATTTGCCCCATAATACGGGAATCGCCGTAAAAAGGAGCAAAACCGCCGTAAAGTGGTCAAAAATTGCCGATAATTGGCGGGAACTGTCATGGACTTTTGGCTAAAATGTTCATTATCTATATTTTTCGTACATTATTGTGATCTCTCTCACATTTTCATGAGGTAAAAAGCATTAAAATTGATGTCAGTGGGAAAACCATCCCGCTAAACGTTACGAATGGATCGTTATTCAATTCAGTCTATTTTTGTTACACTAAACTTAGGTAAATTTGGCAGAGAGGTTTGATATAATGGTGGAGAGAAGAAAACCTATTCCAGTGGCAGATGCAGTGGCAAAGGTTATGCAATACAAAAAACAAGGGGAAGCAGAAACAGTTTCCATTGAAAATTGTGATGGGAGAAGATTGGCGGAACCGATCGTGGCGAAACATCCGGTTCCACCATTTGATAAATCACCATACGATGGATTTGCACTGCGCTCAGCAGATACAAATGATGCGTCAAAGGATCATCAGGTGGAATTTGCAGTAGTAGAACATATTGGTGCTGGTCAAGTGCCAACGAAAACATTGGAAAAACAGCAGGCAACTCGCATCATGACCGGGGCAAAAATACCTGATGGTGCTGATTGTGTGGCCATGTTTGAAGTTTGCCAGGAGTATGAACGGGACGGGAAAAACTTGATGGCGATGAAACGTAAATTGGAGGCGGGAACAAATATCATTCCAGAAGGCTCGGAGGTTTCCAAAGAAGATGTGCTAGTTGAGGCTGGCGCAATCATTAACCCGGGAATGAAAGCGGTGCTTGCAACATTTGGTTATAGTGAGGTTCAAGTTGCGAAAAAGCCTGTTGTCGGCGTAATAGCTACAGGAACAGAACTGTTGGACGTTGATGAGGAATTACAACCGGGAAAGATTCGTAACTCCAATGCATATATGATCATGTCACAAATTAAACGGGCAGGTGCCACAGGCCATTATTTTGGCAAACTTGCTGATGAATTTGATTCCAGTTATGAAACCATTCGAAAGGCATTGGATCAAGTCGATATTCTAATTACAACAGGTGGTGTTTCCGTTGGCGATTTCGATTTAATGCCGGCAATTTACGAAAAGTTGGGTGCTGAAGTGCTGTTTAATAAAATTGCCATGCGGCCGGGAAGTGTGACAACGGTTGCGGTAAAAGGAGACCAGTTATTATTTGGGTTATCAGGGAATCCATCTGCTTGCTATGTTGGCTTTGAATTATACACAAGACCGATTATTCAGCATTATTTATTTAACAAGCAACCATTCTTAAAACAGGTAAAAGCAACATTACAAGATGATTTTCCAAAACCGAACCCGTTTACCCGATTTGTTCGCAGTTACATCACGTATAATAATGGACATATCGGCATAAAACCAGCCGGAATCGATAAATCCAACGTTGTAACCTCACTGGCTTACACCAATGCTTTAATGGTTTTGCCTGGGGGATCAAGAGGTTTCACCGCGGGATCCACTGTCGATGCGTTACTGTTGGATAATGAAGATGGGCAGCAGAATTTTAAAGGAGTGTTATAAATGGTGAAAGAGGTTACACCAATCACCGACGTATTTGGAAGGTCGCTTAGAGATTTGCGCATTTCCGTTATTGATAAATGCAATTTTCGCTGTACGTATTGCATGCCCAAGGAGATTTTTGGTGATGATTATCCGTTTCTGCCTGAGAGCGAGCTGTTAAGTTTTGAAGAAATTATCCGGGTGGCTAAAACATTTGCAAAGTTGGGGGTTGAGAAAATCCGGATAACAGGGGGCGAACCATTACTACGCAAAAATCTGGATCAACTCATCGCCAAATTAACGGAAATTCCCGGTATTGACGACATTGCACTTACCACAAATGCCGTTTTGTTGCCAAAACGTGCGACAAAATTGAAGGAAGCGGGATTAAAGCGGGTCAATATCAGTTTGGATGCGATTGATGATGATGTATTTACAAAAATTAATGGCCGGGGTGTTCCGATTCGCCCCGTTTTGCGTGGAATTGAAGCAGCAAAACAGGCGGGACTAAAAGTGAAAGTAAATATGGTCGTGAAAAAAGGAATGAATGAAAGCCAGATTTTGCCTATGGCACGTTATTTTAAAGGAAAGGACATTATTTTACGCTATATCGAATTTATGGATGTAGGAAACCACAATGGCTGGGATTTGAATCATGTTATTTCCAAAAAGCAGATTATTGACCGGATTCACGAGGAAATGCCAATTGAAGCGGCGGAGGAAAATTATTATGGTGAGGTAGCTTCCCGGTTTCGTTATCAAGATGGGGAAGGTGAGATTGGTGTGATTTCATCGGTAACGGATTCTTTTTGTGGCACGTGCACACGCATTCGTTTGTCTGCGGATGGGAAATTATATACCTGTCTCTTTGCCTCATCCGGCTATGATTTGCGGGGACGGTTGCGTGATGGTATAACAGATGAAGAACTTCAGACGAATTTAACCGGTTTATGGAAACGCAGAACGGATCGTTATTCGGATGAACGAGCTGAACGGAAACATGAAAACCGCAAGAAAATCGAAATGTCATATATTGGCGGTTAGCACAATCGAATAAAGGAAGGTGGTGGATGATGAAAACATTCAAATTGAGGAAATTGGAGACTCTTGAAACTGTTGAAGAAGATATCATCTTGCATGAAATCCCTTTAATAGATGGATTGATTATCAATAAGGAAGATGACTATGACCACTGGGTGATTGAGGCATATTTGGACCGTTCCTATCAAGCCTTTTTTGAGGATTTGGCAAATAGGGGAGATGAGGTTATGTTGCAGGTAAAAATCACCAAGGAGAGTAATGCACCAGCGACCTTTATTACATCGATTGTAGGCATCAATGAGATTGGTTCCAATACCAATGTGTTATTTCTTGGCACTATTATTGACCAGCAGAAGAGTAAAGTTAATGCACTGTTACGCAAGCTGGTTGAGGAAGGATATCAGGGGGAATCATTGATTAATAAATTTAAGGAAATGATATAGGGTGTGTCATCTAACTTCAGTGATGGGGTTGTCAAGAAAAACAAAAGTCTATTCAGACAGCGGCTGGTTCCTTTAAAGGGGATCAGCTTTTTTAAGTTAGACAAAGATAGCGGATCGATTGCACCATCCCTGATTTTTCTGGGGGAAGTTGCATCCACTGATAATGTTTTATTTTTCACAAGATGGGAATACAGTTAAGATGATGAAAATGACAGGAGGTAATAAATGATGAAACAACAACAACTAATTCTTCGCGAACGACCAAATGGATTACCAAATGATGATACTTTTCAATTCAAAGAAGTAAATGTGCCAACACCGGGGGACAAAGAAGTTTTATTAAAAACGTTGTATGTATCGGTTGATCCATATATGCGGGGAAGAATGTCGGATGCACCTTCCTATGCCAAACCATTTGACGTTGGCGCACCGTTAAAGGGGGCAATTGTAGCACAAGTAGTTGAAACAAACGATAATCAGTTTGAGCCGGGAGATATTGTAACAGGCACACTTGATTTTCAGGAATACAATGTTGCAAATGCTGATAGTGTTCGAAAGGTCGAATTAAATGGGCTGGAACCAAGTAATGCACTAAGCGTATTAGGTATGCCCGCTTTGACTGCTTATTTCGGTATGATGCACATTGGTGAGCCGAAGCAGGGTGAAACAGTTGTTGTATCTGGAGCAGCTGGAGCAGTTGGTCAAGTTGCCGGTCAATTGGCGAAAAGCGCTGGCGCACGAGTGGTTGGAATTGTCGGTTCCCCTGAAAAAGCAGAATATATCACCGGAACACTTGGCTATGATGCAGCGGTGGAATACAAGAAGGGAGACGTCTACAAACAATTAAAGGCTGCCTGTCCAAACGGGATTGATGTTTATTATGAAAATGTTGGTGGCGAAATATCCGACGCCGTTTGGCCACAATTAAATACGTTCGCCCGCATACCAGTATGTGGTTCCATTTCTTCTTATAATTTGAAAAAAGGGGAAAAAGATATGGGACTGCGGGTGCAGCAATATTTAATTAAATCCCGGGCGAAAATGCAAGGACTCCTTGTTGGTGATTTTTCGGAGCATTATAGTGAAGCATATCAAGTGCTTAGTGAAGCCGTTAGCAAAGGGGATTTAAAGTTTAAAGAAACGATTCACGAAGGATTTCGTTCGATTCCAGATGCTTTTCTTGGACTGTTTTCCGGGGAGAATATTGGTAAGCAGTTAGTGAAAGTGGCGGATAATGATTAAGTTGGTTCACATCTGAATAAACCCGGATTCATTTACTAAACACAACACTAGTTCAAACGTTGGTTAATGTATATGAAAAAATGCTCGGTTTTAAAAATTTTTTGTTGTCATGCCAAATATTCTCTGTTATGCTATAAAGCAGGAAGAATATTTAACAATATTGAATATGTAATTTAATTTTTTGGAGGAGTCTGTCACCAAAGGGATACGTATACCCTGAGTGACGGGCTCCTTTTTATTTTATAAAGCGAGGTGAAATACATACATGATAATAAGGTAATTTGGAGTCATGATACTATTTGGCTGATAACATATTTCTACCTTTGAAGCAGTGAAACTGAAGAAAACGAGCCAAATACATATCAGACTTTGTGGCGGGAAGAAGCGGTGGATGTTTGTGTAAGAACTACCGCGATCTGTCCACGTTCTAAATTGAATAAAATGTAAAAAACAACTGAAGTAGGGATCTTGTTTCTGCGTACCACAAAAGACTTTAGACATTTTAGGAGGAATGTATTTTGATCGTTGGTTTAATCATTATTTTACTTCTTGTATTATTGTTGCCGTTTACAAAGTTTGTTGAAAAGAATTTGGAAGTGTTTTTGTTTATCATGGGTGTTTTATCGGTACTGGTCAGTCAGGTATTGGATTGGCCTTTAATCAAAGAGGCATTGGTGCATCCGATTAATATTACCCTGGCAGTACTTGTCGCCGGTTTGTTGTTTAGATGGTTCCAGACACCGATTGAAAAAGGAGTACTTGGCATGAGCAGGGCAATCCCGTATCGCGTATTCATTGCTTTGTTTGTCATTATACTTGGACTTATCTCCAGCTTGATTACGGCAATTATTGCGGCAATTATTTTAGTTGCCATTGTCGGTGTCCTGCGATTGGACAAAGAATCAGAAATCCGTTTAGTTGTGCTGGCTTGTTTTGCAATTGGTTTGGGGGCCGTTCTCACACCGCTTGGCGAACCGCTTTCAACCGTTGTGGTCAATAAATTGAATGAAGACTTTTTTTACCTTTTAAAATTAGTTGGTATCTATGTTATTCCTGGGGTAATTATTTTTGGTATACTTGCAGCGATGTTCGTGAAATCAGAGGAAGAATCACAGGAAATACTGTCGCAGCAAAGTTCGAAAGAGAAGGCGTTCAATAATGCAGAGACAGAATCATATAGCGAAATTATTATTCGCAGCTTAAAAATATATTTATTTGTTATGGCGTTAACGTTTCTTGGTGCCGGGTTCGAGCCGTTAATTGAGCGGTATTTGCTCGATTTGAATCCGTTGATATTGTATTGGATTAACATGATCTCTGCAGTACTGGATAATGCGACACTTGCTGCTGCTGAAATTAGCCCTTCCATGGATAGTACAACCATTAGAGATATGTTATTGGGACTGCTTGTGAGTGGAGGAATGCTTATCCCGGGAAATATCCCGAACATTATCGCCGCCGGAAAGCTTGATATTACCAGTAAACAATATGCAAAATTTGCTTTACCGGTTGGATTGGTGGCAATGGTCGTCTATTTTGTTGTCATTCTTATATTTTAGAAAAACAAAGCGCGCACCTGTTAATTGGTGCGCTTTGTTTTTAAAATTCCTCATATACTGCAGGATCCTGATCGTTCATCCTGCCATCGGGTAGTGTTAATGCTGCAATGTCGTTCATGTCCGTTTCATCCAGCGAAAAATCAAAAATTGAAATGTTTTCACGTTGTCTTGCCGGTGATGCCGATTTCGGAATAGGGATGGTGCCAAGTTGATAATGCCAGCGTAAAATCACTTGGGAAACTGTTTTTTGATGTTTGTTGGCAATCGCTTGGATCCTGTCATTTTGCAAGACTTCATTTGCTCGGGCCAATGGACTCCAAGATTCGGTCTTCACGTCATTTTCCTCATGCCATTGTCGTTGTTTTTCCTGGTTGAAAAATGGGTGTAATTCAATTTGGTTCATGCTTGGTTTGACACCAGTCTCCTTTTCCAAACGTACAATGTGTTCCGGCAAGAAATTACAAACACCAATTGACCGAATCAAGCCCCATTTTTTCGCATCAATAAGTGCTTGCCAGGCCTCTACATAAATATCTTGTTTCGGATTGGGCCAGTGTATAAGATAAAGATCATAATAGTCCAGATTTGCCCGATACAAAGATTCTTGAATGGTAGTAACGGCTTTGTCATAGCTGTGATAACGGCCAGGTAATTTGGATGTAATTCGTAATTCTTCTCTTGGAACAGAACTGCGCCGGACAGCTTCACCCAGCGTTCCTTCATTTTCATAATTATACGCTGAATCAAGCAGGCGGTATCCCATATCGATTGCACTGCTTATCGCATTGGCGCCCTCATTTCCATTTAGTTTGTATGTACCAAGGCCAATAACTGGTAATGTGAGACCGTCATTAAGTGTGATCTCCGGAATTGATTTATTCATTATGAATCACTCCTTTTAATCTATGATAACATATGGAGTCAGACCTGACGCAATCATCCATGTTGAAAAAACTTTCCGAATCAGAAATACAGTCCAAATTGAACATAATACGGTCCGAAATGAAAAGAATAAGTCCAAGTTGAATAGAATACGATCCGAAACCTTTAAATCAGGATTTACTGCTTCTATCTAACCTATCCACCAAGGGTCAGCCCCAAAAAAGTAGTACTATTAATGAATCCTGCCTGTTATAATGAGGTTATATTTTTTAGGAGGGGCAGAACATGTTTTCCAAGCAGCCATTGATCCGACTAATGAATCGATTATCACCCGTACAATTAATCCTGCTTTTTTATCTCCTTGCTGTTATCGTATCCACACTCTTGCTTGCATTGCCGGTAGCACACAGGGATGGTGTTCACGTACCGTTTATCGATATTTTGTTTACGGCAGTGAGTGCGCTGAGTGTGACGGGACTGACAACGGTTAGTATTGCCGACACCTTTAGTACAACTGGATATATTCTGCTTTGCCTGATCTTGCAATTGGGCGGGGTAGGGGTGATGGCAATAGGAACTTCCATCTGGTTGTTATTAGGTAAAAAAATCGGATTGAAAGAACGTCGATTAATAATGACGGATCAGAATCAGACAACTTTTGAAGGAATGGTTCGTTTAATTAAACAAATTTTATTAGTAATTTTAACGATTGAATTTATCGGGTTTATCATAATGGGAACATATTTTTTGCAATACTTTCCAACTGCTGAAGAAGCGTATTTAAACGGTTTTTTCGGGGTGATTAGCGCTATAACCAATGGTGGTTTTGATATTACCGGGAATTCGCTCATCCTGTTTAAAGACGATTATTTTATCCAGTTTATTAATATATTGTTGATTATTTTTGGGGCTATCGGTTATCCGGTTTTAGTGGAGACAAAGGAATATTTGTTTTCCAGGTCGGGCAATCATCGTCGGTTTCGTTTTTCCCTGTTTACTAAAGTAACGACTATTACATTTTTTAGTTTAGTTGTTATCGGGACGATTTTTATTGCTTTGTTTGATTTAAACGGTTATTTTAGTGGTAAATCATGGCATCAGGTATTGTTTTATGCTCTATTTCAATCGGTGACAACCAGGAGTGCCGGGCTGTCTACGCTTGATGTCAGCCAATTGACGGAACCAAATCAGCTGTTCATGTCATTTTTAATGTTTATTGGTGCCTCGCCAAGCAGTTCAGGTGGAGGAATTCGGACGACCACATTTGCCCTGGTGATTATTTTTCTGATTACATTTGCCCGTGGCGGCAAAAATATTCGTTTGTTCAGACGTGAAATTCACGAAGAAGACTTGCAAAAAGCGGTCACCGTAACATTAATGGCGATCATTTTTGTTTATGGTTCAGTGCTGCTACTGTCTGTTTTGGAGCCATTTTCCACTTCAACACTTTTATTTGAAGTTACCTCGGCCTTTGGAACGGTCGGACTGTCACTTGGTATTACTGGAAAATTGACTGTCATAAGCAAGATTGTTTTGATGATCCTCATGTTCATTGGCAGGATTGGAATTATTACCTTTTTGCTGACGTTTAAGAAGAAGAAAAGTCCGGGGAATTACCATTATCCTAAGGAAAGGATTATTATTGGGTGATTATAGGTATTGCTGCTGAATTTGAAATGGAGCTAACAAGTGGGTAATCCGTATCGCTTACATCAATAGAGTTAGATTCCCCGCCACTTTAACGATTTAAAGCCGCGGGGGTCTGTCTCCTCATAAGGCTTCTTGAATAACTCGCTTATAATAAAGTACCGATAAGATACCGAAAATCGAGTACAGAACGGTATAAATGGCCATGACAATTACTGTTGGAGTAGCCATTTCTGTACCAAACAGGAACCAGCCCGATTTGACAGCAAAATAACTGTGTAACAGCCCAAGTACTAAAGGAATACCAAAGTTAAACAGCTGTTTATACCAAATGCCGCGGATTAAATCGCTCTGTGTAAAGCCAAGTTTGCGTAAAATGGTGTACGTTGACTTTTCCTCATCACTCTCATCCATCTGTTTAAAGTACAAAATACACCCAGATGTAATCAAAAAGGTTAATCCGAGAAAGCCGACGATGAACATGGTCAGTCCGGTAGCCTGTTTTTGCTCTGCCGTAGCCTTTGACTGGGAGCGGGAGCCATAACCGGATGCATCTGCATCTTGTTCATCAAGATTCATCTGCTCGAAAATGTTGTTAGCTTGCTGCAACGCTTTCCCGTCCACAACATCAATGCCAACATAGGTGCTGCCAAAAGTGCTTTGGATATCTTTGTCCAAATTTTGTTCCAATTGTTGGTAGACACTATCATCTACAACTGCAACGGGCCCGCCGAAAGAGAAGACCATTGGTAGAATGGCCTGATTTTGTACTTCCGAATAGTAGACATCAAAGGTATCCTTGGTATTCGAAAGTGTCAGTTTTCCTTTGTCTTTTAAGGAAATCATCTGTGCCGTAACATCACTGGTACCTGTAAGGACTGTCTCATCAGGCGAAACGTTAATCTTCTTTGTTGATTGATCACTGATGACGGTCATTTCGTTATCCTTGGGGTCGATATAAGAATTATCCGGAGCCAACTGTAATGCCTTGGTTAAGTCAGCACTTACCGTGATGAAATCAATTTTGTTTTTCTTGTAAGCTATGTTTTTTTGATCCAGTTCTTTTGTGAAACGATCTGCGTCTTCCTGACTCGGAATGGAAAAATCATTTGGTACCATTTGCTGTGCTAACTTTTCCGCTGAATAATAGGATATATAGGTTAGTGATAATAATCCGATCGCCAGTGCGGAAACGGTGGTAATTACCGTCAAAAGCAGCGCATTGGATTTCATGCGGAACATAATCGATGATAACGATAGTACATCGTTAATCGATAAATACCCTGCCTTGCTTTTGCGAATCAGCTGCAGGATAAAGCTTACTGATCCTTTAAAGAACAGGTACGTCCCAATAATTACCGAACCCAGGATACTGATCATGAGCAGAAACAAAGTGCCTGAATTCATGGTGTCACTGTCAAACAAAATGGTAGATAAATAATAGCCCAGAATAATCAGTCCGATTCCAAAAATACCAATCAGGATCTGGACAACTGACAGTTTCTTTACATTGTTTTCCGTTTTGGACCTTGCCTGAAATAGGGAAAGCACGCTCTGCCTCTTAATAAACAAATAGTTCATCAGCATAATAAACAAATAGATCACGAAAAACACAAGCAGCGTCTGGAACATCGCCTTCGCGGAAAATCCGAGTGTTGCAACCTGATTGATCCCGGTGATTTTAAAGAACACCATCTTCATGAGTTTTGACACGGCAAATCCGAAAAAGATCCCAATGACAATCGATCCAATATACAGCGTAAGGTTTTCCAGACTCAGAATGCGAAAAACTTTTCCCTTGGTCATACCGATCAGCTGGAATAAGCCAATCTCTTTACTTCTGCGTTTGATGAATAAGGTGTTTGCATATAATAGAAACACAGTAACTATGGCAATTAATAAAACGGATCCGGCATAAAGACCTGCTGACCCTTTTACAGAACTGGACGGGTCCTCCATTGCTGGATCATATTGTAAGGTGACAAAAGAAAAATACAGTGCCACACTAAAAACGAGTGCAAAAACATATAAGTAATAGTTACGAATATTTTTCTTTAAACTTTGCCAGATTAATCGATTAATGCTCATCGTGCACACCACCCAGGACGCCCTGTGTTTTCATAATATCTTTCAAAAAGGTCTCTCTTGTTCCATCCCCTTTATAGATTTGCGTATAGAAGGAACCATCCTTGATAAAAATCACCCGTTCCGAATAGCTGGCTGCGACCGGATCATGGGTAACCATCACAATAGTGGCTTCCCGGGTCTCATTTAAATGGTTCAGTTTGTTTAATAAATCCGATGCTGATTTGGAATCCAGCGCACCGGTCGGTTCATCAGCAAAAATGATGCTTGGTTCATGGATGAACGCGCGGGCTGCCGATGTACGCTGTTTTTGCCCGCCCGATAGTTCGTTTGGATATTTGCCCTTGATATCGTAAATGCCCAGTTCCTTTGCCACTTGCTCAAATGTTTGGTTTGCTGCTTTTTTCGATACGTTATTAATTGACAGTGGCAGGAGAATATTCTCTTTCACGGTCAGCGTATCCAGCAGATTATATTCCTGAAAGATAAAGCCCAAATGATTTTTTCGAAATGTGGCAAGCTGTTTATCCTTCATGGTGGTTAGTTCCTGGCCTTGAATGACAATGTTTCCCTGACTCACCCGGTCAATCGAGGAAAGGACGTTTAAAAGCGTTGTTTTCCCCGATCCGGATGCGCCCATGATACTTACAAATTCTCCTTTTTCTACGTTGATATCAATACCTTTTAAGACTTCCTGTTTATTAAATTTGTTTCCATAGCTTTTATGAATTTTGGTTGCTTGTAACATCATTACTTGTTCACTCCTTTTATCTGCCTGAATCTATGATAAGGAATTGCCGTTCTTTTTTCCTTTGATTCCCCGAACAATTCAAAAAGGCATGTGACATTCTCGTCACATGCCAGTAATAGCCACAAAATCATTTTTGCTCGGGAACGTTAAGGTAAAACTGGTGCCTTCACCGACTTTGGACTGGACGTCGATCTTGATGTGTAGCGGCTTTAAAGCGTTATTAACCAAATAAAGCCCCATACCGGAAGAAGCTGTATCATAATGGACCGTAGTGGATGTGAAGCCGCGATCAAAAATACGTGGTAGGTCCTTGCGATCAATCCCTCTTCCATGATCCCGAATAGTGAGCATGGCTTGGGATTGTTTCAGGTAACTTGTTATTGTTATATCATCGTTTTGTGTATATTTAATAGCATTAGTCAGCAGCTGTCGGATGATAAAGGCAAACCATTTCGCATCCGTTAATACCTCTTCTGCTTGTAAGGAAACATCAAAGCCAATCCCTTTGCGCATGCACCAAGACTGTAATGCTTTGATTTCCTGAAAAAGCAGGGGCTCCAGTTTCGTTTGTTCGATATACAAGTCGTTTTCCATATAAGGGATCCGTTTTTGATGAAGCTGTTGGTCGAGAAGGAGGTGGATACGCAACCATTCGTACCTTAATTGCTGTTTGACCTTTTTGTCCTCTACACGATCAATCATGAGCTGCATTGCGGTTAATGGTGTTTTTACTTCATGGATCCAAGATAGCAGTTCATCTTTTTCCTGTTCCAGTTTGGTGTTCTGTTGTGAAATTTTGTTTTTATAGGCTGTTGTTTGTTCGTTGAGTTGTTCGGCAACGATTTTCTCAAATGGACTTATTGGCTTATACATATCCGTTATATCATAATCCTTATCCCATGCTTGCAAGATTTTGTAAAAGGCCGTTTCCTTATGATAACGGACGATAGCAAATATCAGCAGAATAAGTGTCGATAAAAAGACGATATAGACAACGGACCGGATGGAGATGGACGGATCGATCGCGGCAATAAACAGCGCCAGCAACTGTAAGGCAATAAACAGGAGAATCCAGCTGCACCGCTCGATCAGATATTTTTTAATCATTCGCAAAAGGCACCTCTTTTGCCTTATAGCCCTGGCCAACCTTTGTCTCGATAAAGCCGCCTAATTTGATTTCACCCAACCGCTTTCGCAGCCGGTTCACATTTACAGTCAAGGTATTGTCACTAATGAAACGTTCGTCATCCCAAAGGCTTTGCATGATATCTTCCCGGGGAACTACCTCATTTTTACGTTCAATTAAAAATTGCAGGATGTACATTTCATTTTTCGTTAACTCAATCGTACCTTTATGGTTGGTAACCGTATTTTTGGTATAATCAACTGTAGCGTTATTCCATGTGCGCAGTTCCAATTGTTCAGCGTTGTAATTATAGACACGACGGAGGATTGCCTGTATTTTTGCAATTAGCACATCAAAATGGAATGGTTTCTGGACATAATCATCCGCACCAAGCTGCATGGACATAACCATATCGGTGGGATGGTCGCGTGACGATAAAAAGATAATGGGGACATTGGAGTGCGTCCGAATCATCCGGCACCAATGGAACCCATCGAATTTCGGTAATTGAATATCAATGATTACTAAATCCGGTTTAAGACTTGTGAAATTCTGCATAATATCGTTAAAGTCACGCACGCCATGTACTGCATAATTCCAACCTGCCAACCGTTCCTTTATTTCTTGAAACAGGCTTGTATCATCTTCAATTAGCATAATGTTAAACAATGGAATCCCCCGCTTTATGAATAATCCTTTGATTCCATTGTAGCAGGAGTTGTGTCAAATTGTATAGAAGTGATATGAAATGGAGTTGCAGGTTTTACGCGGGAGGCGGATTGCTTTGGTCGGGAGAAAATCACCTCAACATGGGAGACAGTACGTTTTAGTCGGGAGAGAAGCACTTTAACTCGGGAGACAGCCCGCTCTGGCCGGGAGAGAATTTAAAGTTGCTGTTATATTACAAAATTCAGAAAGCGAAGATGGCGTGTTTTATATATGAAAAAAACAGCTCCAGCCCATTACTATAACGGGCTGGAGCATTTAATATCTGCCAATTACAATATCTGCAATTCTCTAGGGAAAGAAGTCAATAATTCACCTTCACCATCTTCGTTAATATATACATTATCCTCGATTCGCACACCGCCAAAATCAGGGATATAAATGCCGGGTTCAATGGTAAACAGATATCCGCTCTCGGCAATTTGTTCATTATTTTCGTGAATGGATGGTTCTTCGTGCACCTCAATACCAAGGCCATGACCAATCCGATTATTAAAATACTTTCCATAGCCGCTTTTTTCAATCACGTTTCTTGCTTCAATATCAAACGTTTTTAGTGGCACACCAGCTTTGACAGCGTCGACGCCAACTTGAGTGGATTGCCGGACATACTCGTAAATTTCTTTTTGCTTGGCTGATGCTTCACCGATAACAAATGTCCTGGTAATATCGGAGCAATATCCTTCCGCAATCGTTACGCCCATGTCAATTAACAGGAAGTCACCATTTTGCAATTTGCGGTTACCCGGGGTTCCGTGTGGTAATGCTGAATTCTCACCGGATAATACAGTAGTTGAAAATGATGGACCTTCAGCACCAAATTTTTTCATGAGAAATTCCAATTCAGCGGTTAATTCCAGTTCAGTCATGCCCACTTTAACTTTCTTGATTCCTTCAGCCATTACTTTTTCAATAATATCGATCGCTTTTTGGGTATAGGTCAGTTCACTTCTTGATTTTTTCAATCGTTGTCCATTGATGAAAGGTTGAATGTCTTCGTATGTCGTCTCGGAAAAAACCGATTGCAAACGTTGGTGCTGGAACATACTTACCTTTTTCATTTCCAGTCCGAAAACCAAGGGTTCAGTGCTCAGTTTTTCCTGAAGTTTGGCGTACGGATCTTCTTCATCGGAAATCGGAATAATGTTTTTAATAAACGAATCATTAGCGGCGATTTCCTTATCCAATGCAGGAACGAAAAGGATAAATTCCTGTTTCAGGTTGTCAATTACCAAAGCCATAAACCGTTCATGCGGTTCAGAATTAAATCCGGTATAGTAAAATACATTTGCCGGTGTGGAGATCATGGCCACATCGATGTTGTTTTCTTTTAAATGATTCTGCAATGCGTCCAATCTTGTTTGATAGTTAATTGTCATACAAATTGTCCTCCTTTATCTCTAGGTACTAGTATAACATGTGAGATTCATACCACGGTAGCATTCTGTTGTCGTAACTCTCCCGTCCTCAAGCGGGTTCTCTCAAGTTTGAGCATCCGCAAAAATCCTAAACAATTTTCACTTGCCGCATGAGAACAATCAGTTCATAGGGTCCAATCGTTGTAACTTCGCCCTCTATGTACTGAGTTTCTTTCTCTTTGTTGTTGGTTACCAAGGTCTGCCACCTGCCATTTGAGGGGAGGAGCACCTGGTACGTTGCTTCATCAGGATTCACATAGATGGAAAAATTCCGGGCATCTCCAAGCAGCGTAAAGCCAAATACCGGGGCAGGTGTCGTCAAAATATGCAGCCGCCTGTTAATCTCTTGTTTGGAAACTAATCGGAACACAGGATATTGCTTCCTAAGTGCAATTAATTTTTTTACATAAGAAATATTATCCTGCTGTTTCTCCCGTTCATGCCAATCCAGCTGGTTAATGTGATCTCCTGACCGATAGCTGTTTTCATCTCCAGCTTTTGTCCGGAACCATTCCTGCCCGGCATGAAGAAAGGGTACTCCCTGGCTTAGCAAGGTAACACCGGTAGCCAGCTGGTGCATTTTCCGGCGCACTGTTTCCGTATTCCCGCTATTGGTGAGTTCCAGCCGGTCCCATAATGTATGGTTATCGTGGCATTCCACATAATTGACCGTCTGGGTTACATCAGCGACAAAGGGTTGCCCGAACTTCTCCAGTGCCGATCCAGATACAAGGTGGGGAAGTCGTTCGATAAATTGTCCCCGTCCATTGGCAAAACCTTGATCGTTTGTGTTGAATAAACTTCCTTTTAATGAATCACGGAAAAAATCATTGAAAAATCGAACACCTTTTAATTGCCCGGAATGTACAGAAGTGGCCAGCCTGTCAGGGTTGATTGCGGTCGGAAGTGTCCAGCCTTCACCTAGCAGCATAACCGGTATCTCCTCTTGTTCGCAGCGTGTTCGGATTTCTGTCATTGTATCAATATCAAGTGCTCCCATTAGATCAAACCGGAAACCGTCCACTTTATATTCATCAAGCCAAAAATCAATAGAATCGATAATAAATTTGCGGGCCATGATCCGCTCCGATGCAAAATCATTTCCCACACCGGTTCCGTTGCTTACATGACCATTGTCATCATAACGGAAATAATAACCGGGTACAAGCTGTTCAAAAGGTGAAGTTGGCATATAAAAAACGTGATTATAGACAACATCAAAAATGACAGCAATTCCTTCCTCATGAAATGCCTGAATCATTTGCTTGCATTCCTTCACTCTTGCCTCAGGAACATCAACTCTGGTCGCATAACTTCCCTCGGGAACCTGAAAATAAAGTGGATCATACCCCCAGTTATAACCACTATTTGGATTTAATTCATCCACACGGGCAAAGTCATTAATCGGCATTAGCTGAACATGGGTAACACCAAGATCCTTTATATAGGAGAGCCCTGTCGAAAAACCTTTTGAAGTTGTTGTGTTTTTTTCCGTAAGCCCTAAAAATTTCCCCTTATGTCGGACACCACTGTCATGCATGATCGTTGCATCTCTGACATGCAGTTCGTAAATGATCGCGTCCTGAAGCTGCTTGATTGGTGGCCGTTTTGTTGTTTGGAAATTCTTTGGCTCGGCAGCTTTCATATTCATGACGACACTTTTCTCGCTATTCGCAAGCATTGCCTTCGCATAGGGATCATTAACAATGGTTGTCTTCCCGTTTACCGTCACTTCGTATTGATAAGCCGCACCATCCCAGTCGCCTTTCACTACGGTTTCCCAAACACCAGCGTTACTTCTAATTAACGGATGTCTGTTACCCTTAAGCCATAAGGTTACTACAGTTGCGGTGGGGGCCCAGACAGAAAAAGCGGTCTGATTACGTGAATAGTCCGCCCCAAGTTTTGCATGTATATCGGTATAATTGTGTTCAAACCAGTCTGTGCGTACAATCGCCCCCGGGTAAACCGGCATTTCCGCGTCTCCCCATTGAAGCACCAGTTCCTCACCCAGTGGCAATGCTTCAAATAAAACCATATTCACCTTCGCCTCGCCAGTTGGAGTTGGTCCTTCCAACATTAAAGAAAAATATTTTTCTTTTTTCCGCCAGTAAATAACAGGGGCTGCCTCTGAATGAATCAATGTTTCTATATTTTCACAGGTGAACGTAATTCTAAAAACATCATCTATCCATGCCATACCATTTACCACAAACCTTACCCCCGCTTCCATTCATCTCTATCAATAGTATATGTCCATCCCATTTAACTGTAAACTTTAAGCAAGGACGCTAAACTAAAATGACTCGACAACAATCGATAAAACTAGTCGAACTTTGTAACTAATATTCTGAACAATATAAAGGAAATTATGGTATAATTGAACCAAGCATGATGAACAGTAATCGGGCATGATCTGATCCAATTTTAGGCTCAGGAAGGCGGTGTTACCAATGAGCTATTCCATTTCTGAAGAAGACCTGTATCTGTTTCACCAGGGAACAAATTACTATAGCCAGCAGTTGCTCGGTTGCCGCGAAATTTTATGGGAAAACAAGCGAGGGTATCGTTTTGTGGTTTGGGCGCCACACGCGAAGGAAGTCCGGGTTGTGGGGGACTTTAATGATTGGCAGGGCGACCGGCACGTATTGCGACGGATTACCGATCAAGGTGTCTGGGCAGGATTTTTCACTGGTATTCCGGAAAATACGCCATATAAATATGAAATACAGCCACAAAATGGAGCGTCGTTTATGAAAGCAGACCCATATGCCAGGACAGCTGAAGTTCGCCCGGCAACAGCATCTTTGACTCCAGCAACCTCAACATATAATTGGAATGATCAACAATGGCAGGAAGGAAAGAAAACATACAACCCGCATACAGCGCCAATTTCCATTTATGAAGCTCACTTGGGAACGTGGAAGACAAAGCAAGTGACAAAACTAAAACCATGGGAAACAAAGGATGCCGAAGAATTTTATACGTACCGGGAACTTGCTCATGAACTAATACCATATGTCAAAACGCTTGGATTTACCCATATTGAGTTGCTTCCACTTGCGGAACATCCCTTTGATCGGTCGTGGGGCTACCAGATTACCGGCTATTTCTCAGTTACATCCCGTTACGGTTCTCCCGATGATTTTAAATATTTCGTTGATCAATGTCATATACATGGGATCGGGGTGATTATGGACTGGGTTCCAAGCCATTTTTGCAAAGACGCATTCGGACTCCGGCAATTTGATGGGGAACCTTTATATGAATACAGCGACCCGCAAAAAGCAGAAAAAAAGGGATGGGGGACACTTGCTTTTGATTATGGACGTCCGGAAGTGCAAAGCTTTCTTATTTCCAATGCCCTTTTCTGGCTGGAGGAATACCACATAGACGGTTTACGGACAGATGCGGTGGCCAGTATGCTATATCTGAATTTTGGCAAGTCCGATAACGAGGTGAAAATTTTCAACACCTATGGGGGAGAAGAAAATCTCGAAGCCTATGCATTTATCCGCAAGCTGAATGAAGTCGTTTTTAGCCATGAACCGAATACATTGATGATGGCCGAGGACAGTTCGGATGTGCCGCTCGTTACTGCACCAACATACAAAGGTGGCCTCGGATTTAACTTTAAATGGAATATGGGCTGGATGAATGACATGCTGGATTATATGGAAAAAGATCCGGTTCATCGCAAGTGGCATCATAACCAGCTGACATTCTCGTTTATGTACACCCATTCGGAAAACTTTCTGCTTCCGCTTTCGCATGACGAGGTTATTCATGGAAAAAAATCATTACTCGATAAAATGCCCGGTGATCAGTGGCAGCAATTCGCCAATTTGCGATTGTTATACGGCTATATGATGGCACATCCCGGTAAGAAACTGTTATTTATGGGCGGGGAGCTGGCACAATATGCCGAATGGAAAGACCTGGAGGAACTTGACTGGCATTTGTTGGAATTCCCGCTTCATTATCAAATGCAGCAATACGTCAAGACGCTGAATCATTTCTATCGGGACCATCCGGCGTTTTACGAACTCGATCACAGTCCGGAGGGTTTCTTATGGATCGATCCGCATAACATCGAGCAAAGTATCATCGCCTTTTGCAGGAGAAGTTCGAATCCCCGGGAGGAACTGATCATTGTCTGCAATTTCACACCGAATGTACATTATGACTATAAAGTGGGTGTTCCTGAATCGGGTATATATGAGGAAATTTTTAATTCCGATGCAGTAGACTTTGGAGGATCCGGTCAAACAAATGGAGACAAGCATTTCAGTTACCCCGAGAAATGGCATGGTGAATTGCAACATATCAAGGTTAAAATCCCCCCTTTAGGAGTTGCGATTTTTAAAAGAAAAACGAAAGACTGCATTTAGCGGTGCATGGACGGAACGAAAAGGAAGTGCTTGGGTCTGGTGCATGTTGGAACGAAACAAAATATAAATCAGGAGGCGTCAAATTGTGAAAAACTGTGTTGGGATGCTACTTGCTGGTGGAGAGGGAAAACGCCTTGGTGCCTTAACCAAAAATCTGGCCAAACCGGCTGTTCCATTTGGAGGGAAATACCGGATTATTGATTTTACATTAAGTAACTGTGTCAATTCCGGCATGCAGCATGTCGGTGTGATGACACAATATTCTCCCCTCGAGTTAAACCGCCATATTGGTAACGGAGAGGCATGGGATTTGAATCGCATGGATGGTGCCATGACCGTGCTATCCCCTTATACAGAAAGGAATGGTGGGGACTGGTATAATGGAACTGCTGATGCCATTTATCAGAATACTCATTTTATTGATGAGCATGACCCGGAATATGTCCTGGTTATCTCTGGTGATCATATTTATCAAATGGACTATGGTCAACTTCTTGAACAGCATAAACGTACAGGGGCGGATGCAACCATTTCTGTCATGCCTGTTGCCTGGGAAGAAGCCTCAAGGTTTGGTATTTTGCACACATTGGATAATGGACGTATTTATGAATTTGCGGAAAAACCGGAACACCCCAAAAGTAATCTGGCATCGATGGGAATTTATATGTTCACATGGAAAGTATTGAAATCCTATCTGCAACAAGATGCCAATAACGAATACTCCAGTCATGATTTTGGCAAGGACATTATCCCGGCGATGTTGGGTGATGAATGCCATATGTATGCCTATCAATTTACGGGTTACTGGAAAGATGTCGGAACCGTTCAAAGTTACTGGGAAGCCAATATGGATCTGCTTGATGAAGATCTGCAACTTAGCTTAAATAATAAAAATCGCCGTGTCTATTCCAATGAGTCGAATATCCCGCCCGAGTATATCGATGAAACTGCGGAAGTGACTTATTCACTCATTAATTCCGGTTGCTGGATATGCGGTAAGGTTGACAGCTCCGTTTTATTTGAAAATGTGAAAATAGGCAAGGGTTCAAAGGTATGTCGATCGATTCTGCACCCAGGAGTTACAGTGGGGGAAAACGTTACACTGGAGCGCGTGATTGTCAAGGAAAACACGGAAATTCCGGCTGGTACACATATTTCTATCAGTGCCGATGAAGAGCCGCTCGTCATTGATCAACATTCACTTGAGCACATAGAAGCTACCTTGGAGAAAGATGAAGAAGAACTTTATTCATAATACACATATCAAAAACCCGGAGGAGGGCAACACATGGAAACGATGATGGGGCTTATCAATCTTGGTCATGAACACCACTTTTTTCACGAATTAACTTATTTCCGAAATGGAGCTACTATTCCATTTGCAGGAAAATATCGTTTGATCGACTTTCCGCTTTCCAACATGAGAAATTCGGATGTAGAGGAGATTGCTATTTTCGTTCCCAACAAATACCGTTCATTGATGGATCATCTTGGATCAGGTGGTGACTGGGGCGTGGGACGCAGACATGGTGGATTGTTTATCCTGCCGCCGGATTGGAATGATCCGTCTGATATTTCAAAAGGGGATTTGCGCTTTTTCCATAACAACCGAGATTATTTTGAACGTGGAAAATCATCCTATGTACTTGTCAGTGGCAGTCAGTTTATTACAAATACCGATTATCACGATGCATTTATCGCACATCTTCAAAGCGGGGCAGATGTGACATTAATTACAACTAACATAGAAGAACTGAATAAAGAACATGATTCCCGATTCCGAATTGAGGCTGATGCGGATGGCTGGGTTAAAGACCTTACAAATGACAAGCAAAATTCCAAGCTGTTTACCGGCGTTTATATTATTAATAAGGCATTGTTGCTGGAATTGACTGATCAATGCATTGCGCATCATAAGGATCACTTTTTTGTTCATGGGATTAAAGATAATCTGCAGGATTTGAAAGTGAAAACATTTGAAAATAAAGGATATGGTGCGTTTGTCGATTCGATTGAAAGTTTTTACCGGCACAACTTGAATCTGCTTCAGGCGGATAATTATCGGGCACTTTTTTATAAAAAACCATTTATTCGAACCAAAATTGGTAACGAACCACCTGCCAAATATCGTCAACATGCACAGGTGAAAAAGTCAATTGTCGCCAATGGCTGTGTAATTGAGGGCAATGTAGAGGGCAGTGTACTGTTCCGTGGTGTTTCAGTTACGGAAGGCGCAACCGTAAAAGACTCGATTATTATGCAACGCTGTACGATTGACTCGGGTGTTCATCTGGAAAATGTCATCCTTGATAAAGATGTACATGTGACAGCGAATCAGCAGTTGATCGGTTCCAAAGAAAAACCGTACGTAATCGCCAAAAATAGAGTGCTGTAACGGGATCGCAGCATGGTCAAAGTTAGCGCGAAGGAGTGAGACCAATGGAAAAAGTATTATTTATTGCTTCAGAATGTACGCCATTTGTAAAAACGGGAGGACTCGCAGATGTAGTTGGCTCACTGCCGCAAGCACTGCAAAAAAATGAACAGATGGAAGTACGTGTGATCCTTCCCCTGTACGATGAAATTGACAGCCAATGGCGGGAAAAGATGGTGTATGAAACCTCGGTTAATGTTACGTTTGGCTGGCGAAATCAAGAGGCACAAATCTATACGCTGAAAAACAGAAATATAGTGTATTACTTTTTGGCAAACGATTATTATTTTACGAGAAAAGGCATATACGGCTATTATGATGATGGAGAGAGATTTGTCTTTTTCAGCCATGCTGTTATCGAGGCCTTGAAACATCTGGAGTATGAGCCGGATATTCTGCACGCCCATGACTGGCAGGCCGCACCGGCTGTAGCACTGGCAAAAATCAAGCAGCCTGCAGCACATATGAAAACCGTTTTTACCATTCATAATATTAAATATCAGGGTATCATGCCACTTGATATTTATGGGGATTTTTTTGACTTGCCTCGTGAGCATATTGCCGGATTTGAGTGGAATGGTATGCTAAATTGCATGAAAAGCGGTCTGTTCCACGCAGATAAAATTACGACGGTAAGCCCAAGCTATGCAGAAGAAATCAAAGACCCTTACTTTGGGGAAGGACTGCATTCGCTGCTCCAGCAAAGAGCGGACGATTTAACTGGTGTAATTAATGGGATTGATACACGTGAATATAATCCACTGACAGATCCAAATATTTTAGTGAATTATCGATCCGCCAGAGCCAAAAAGCGGGAAAACAAAGTACTGCTCCAGGAAAAGCTTAGCCTGCCGATTGCCGGGGAAAAGCCGGTTTATACCATCATCACCAGGCTCGTCGAACAAAAGGGACTGCACTTACTTGAACATATACTGGATGAATTTCTGGAAGAAGACGTTCAGCTGATTATTCTTGGAACAGGAGATCCGGAATTTGAAGACTATTTTGCAGCTGCGGCCGACCGTCATCCGGATAAGTTGAAAACATTGCTTACCTTTGACGAAAGACTGGCAAGAAGATTGTATGCCAGTGCCGATTTCTTTATCATGCCATCCAAGTTTGAACCGTGCGGGCTTTCACAGCTTATATCCCTGCAGTATAAAACCGTGCCAATCGTCCGTGAAACCGGTGGATTGCGGGATACGATCCAGCCATTTAATGAAGTGACAGGGGAGGGAAATGGATTTAGTTTTTCCAATTACAATGCCCATGAGCTATTGGCTGTGCTTCGTTACAGTCTGGACATTTACCACAATCCGGAGCAATGGGAACAATTGTCTGGCAATGTCAACAAAAGCCAGTTCAGCTGGAAAGATTCCGCACATCATTATGCTAACCTTTATCACGTATTAACGGGCAGTAATACTTCACGTCAAGAATTTGAGGATGATTCGAGAATAAAAAGTGGGGGATAAACTGCTATTAAATTCCTGATTGGTAACATCCTCTTGAAGGAGTGGAAAACGTAAATGGAAATCACCGTAAAAGTATTTTCTGAAAAATTGCTGGATGAATTGAAAAAAGAAACCGAAAAAGATATATCTGAAGCAGAAGATAAAGAGATTTATGGTGCGATTACCAGGATTGTCAATGAAGAAATCATGCCACAATGGCGGGAAACAGAACAAAAATATGCGAAAAAGAAGTGTAAACAAGTATACTATTTATCGATGGAATTTCTCATCGGCAGTCTGCTCAAGAGTAACCTTCTCAACTGCGGACTGCTTGATACTGCGAATAAGGCGTTAGAGAATCTTGGACTCAATCCAGAACACATTTATGCCCTGGAACATGATGCTGGGCTTGGTAATGGAGGCCTGGGGCGGCTTGCAGCATGTTTCCTTGATTCATTGGCATCGCTTCATTACGGTGGTCACGGTTACGGCATCAGGTACCGTTTTGGTTTGTTCGAGCAGCGCATTATCCACGGCAATCAGGTCGAATTACCCGATAATTGGCTGAAAGATACATATCCGTGGGAAACCAGAAAAGCGAACGAAGCAGTTTGTATTCATTTCCGTGGTGACGTTCACATGTTTAAAAAACCGGACGGCAACTTGGAGTTTAAACATGAAAATACAGATCAGGTGCTGGCCGTTCCTTACGATATTCCGATTGTCGGCTATAAAAATGAGGTTATTAATACATTAAGGCTATGGAGTGCTGAGCCCGCAGTGGGTGAAACAGCGTATCTGGAGAATGAATATGATGAACTAGAACACCAGCATTCGATTGAGCAGATTTCCGGATTCCTGTACCCGGATGATTCACAATACGAAGGAAAGGAATTACGCCTGAAACAGCAATATTTCCTTGTCTCAGCCAGTTTGCAAAATATCATTCGGCATTACAAGGAAACAAACCGTCGATCACTTAAGTATTTGCCCGAAAAGGTTGCCATCCAAATCAATGATACCCATCCAACACTGGCCATCCCGGAATTGATGCGTATTCTGATGGATCAGGAAAACTTTAGCTGGGACAATGCTTGGAAGGTAACTACAAAAGTGATTGCCTACACAAATCATACAACCTTAAGTGAGGCATTCGAAACCTGGCCAGTGGATATGGTTCAAAGGCTGATGCCAAGAATTTATATGATTATTGAGGAAATAAATGAGCGGTTTTGTCAGGGAATCTGGTTTGATCATGAGGAATTGAGAGACAACATTCCGCAAATGGCAATTATCGCCGATGGACTGGTGCATATGGCCAGACTTGCCATTGTCGGCAGTTTCAGTGTCAACGGTGTGGCTTTCTTGCATACGGAAATTCTCAAAAACCAAGTAATGAAGGATTTTTATACGGTGTTTCCGGAACGTTTTAATAATAAAACAAATGGCATTACCCACAGACGCTGGCTATTGCAGGCAAATCCCAACTTGTCCGCATTGATTACCGAGACAATCGGATCCCATTGGGTTAAACGGCCGAAACAGTTGATTAGTTTACTTAAATATTCACGAGATAATATGTTTCTTGAAAAAGTGGATCAGGTCAAGCAGGAAAACAAACGTATGTTAACGCAGCTTATATATGAACGTACGGGCATTGCAGTAGATAAGGATTCAATTTTTGACGTGCATGTGAAGCGACTCCATGAATATAAACGGCAGACGCTGAAGGTTTTTCACATTCTTTATTTATATAATGAATTAAAAGCAAACCCGGACATGGATATTACCCCCAGGACATTTATTTTTGGTGCCAAGGCAGCACCGGGCTATTATCTGGCTAAAGAAGTTATCAAATTGATTAACAAAACTGCTACCATTGTTAATAATGATCCGGATATCAGGGATAAGCTGAAAGTTGTCTTTCTGGAGAATTACAATGTGAGTCTAGCCGAACGAATCATTCCGGCAACAGACATCAGCGAGCAAATTTCCACAGCCGGTAAAGAGGCGTCAGGAACGGGCAATATGAAGATGATGATGAATGGTGCACTAACAGTAGGAACACTGGATGGCGCGAATGTGGAAATAAAAAAGGCAGTCGGTGACAATAATATATTTATTTTTGGTCTGACCGCTGATGAGGTGCATAATTATTATGCACGTGGCGATTATCGTGCAATGGATTTATACAACAGTGATGAACGGATTAGAAAAATATTGGATCAGTTAAATCATGGATTCGGTTTTGAAGAAATGGAGTTTAAAGACATTTACTATAATATTCTTTATCATAATGATCCGTATTTTGTTTTGAAAGATTTTGAACCGTATTTGGAAATGCATGAATATGTGGAACAAGTTTACCGTGATCGATTCAAATGGCTGCATATGAGTCTGACCAATATCGCCTATTCCGGAAAATTCTCCAGCGATAGAACGATTCAAGAATATGCGGCGGAGATATGGAAGATTAAACAGGTATAATGGGAAAGCCCTGCTGGTTGAATTTGTGACCGGTGGGGCTTTTTTCTAAGTGTGTATCATGTGGCATTTCTTTAAGAGGATGTTCAATAACGAGAGAAAAATATAAGTACCTTGAATAGCTGCTGGCTGTTCAAGGTTTCTTTGGTTGGAATACATGGATTTGATTGGGAAGAGTATATTTATAAATTTTTTTAACAACAATAAAAAATTAATAAACATTTCTTTTAATTCTACAAAATTTGTGCTAGTATAATAACAAATGAAGTGGAGGTGTAAATATTCTAATTTCACTGTAATTCTAATTACATGAAAAGAATGTAAAAAATGGAAAATATTCACAAGAAAATCAAAAACCTCAGATTGGAAAATGAGATGACGCTGAAGGACTTGAGTGAACGAACTGGGCTTTCCGTTAGTTTCTTATCACAAATTGAACGGGGATCGTCATCACTTGCCATAACCTCTTTAAAAAAAATAGTTGACGCATTTAATATTCATATTACCTATTTTTTTGAAGAAATAGAAAATCATAATTATGCGTTGCACAAAGAAGAACAAAAACCATTTAAATTAGAGGGTTCTGATATCGTGCATGCTCGTCTGGCGGGGAAGTTTCCTGATCGTAAAATGGAACCGATGATGGTTACAATACCTCCGAATAAGCTGTATACAGAAAAATATAGTCATCCCGGAGAAGAATTTTATTATGTGGTAAAAGGTGTGGTCGTGTTTAAAGTTGACGAAAAAGAGTATATATTAAATTCCGGTGATTCCATTCATTTTCCATCAGAGAAAGAGCATGAATGGAAAAATCCAACGAATGAAGAGGTCGTATTAGTAAGCGTTTTAACACCGGTGATATTTTAGAAATTTTTTTTATAAGGAAGGGTGGAAAAAAATGAGAGTAGCAACAGATATTGGAGGAACATTTACAGATTTGGTATATGTGGACGATAACGGGCAAATTGAAGTTGCCAAGAGTCATACAACCCCGCCGAACTTTGAAAAGGGAGTTATTGATGTCATTGATAAAAGCAATATTGATAAAAAAGAAATCTTCACGTTTATTCATGGCACAACGGTTATTATCAATGCGTTAACGGAGAGAAAAGGAGCTAAAACAGGATTAATTACAACAAAAGGGTTTAGGGATGTTTTGGAAATAGCACGAGGTAATCGTCCCGATTTATTCAATATTCGCTATAAGAAGCCTGAACCTTTTATTGAGCGACACTTAAGAAAAGAAGTCAACGAGCGGCTTAATTATAAGGGTGAAGTTCTAACGCCTTTAGATGATGAACAAATTAAAGAGATCGTTGAGTACTTTAAGAAGGAAAAAGTTGAAGCGATTGCAGTGGCTTATTTACATTCATATGTGAATCCTGATCACGAGAAACAAACCGTGCAAATAATTAAAGAACTATGGCCGGAAGTTGCGGTGTCTGCTTCCTATGAAGTAACGAAAGAATGGCGCGAATATGAAAGAACGAATACAGCTGCGTTAAATGCATATGTACAACCAGCAGCCGCCACATACGTTAATAAACTTTATAATGAATTGACCAAATTTAATACAAATAGTAATAATTTTATTATGCAATCAAATGGTGGCACGACAACATTTGAGGAATCTAAAAAAGTACCAATTAATATGGTGGAATCTGGACCCGTTGCTGGAATTTATGGTGCCGCTGTACTAGGGGAACTGATAAATGAGAAAAATATTATCGCATTTGATATAGGTGGTACAACAGCCAAATGTTCACTTATTGAAAATGGTGAGGTAAAGGTATCAACGGATTATTATATTGAACGAAATGATCGAAATGCCGGATATCCTATTAAAACACCTGTAGTAGATATTGTTGAGATAGGAAACGGCGGTGGGTCGATTGCCTGGTTGGATGAAGCAGGGTCCTTAAAGGTTGGTCCCGAGTCAGCTGGAGCTGTTCCTGGTCCGGTATCCTATGGTCTGGGTGGAACAGAACCTACGACAACAGATGCTAATTTATTAACAGGCAGGCTTTCGGCAAAAAATTTTGATTATGACGTAGATTTAAATTTGGTTAAAGACGTTATTCAAGATAAAATTGCCAACTATTTTGAAATGACTGCTGAAGAAGCGGCTCTTGGTATTATAAGAATAGCAAACTCCAATATGTTGAATGCTTTAAAATTGATCTCCATCAGAAAAGGCCACAATCCGCAAGATTTCACTTTAGTTGCATTTGGTGGTGGTGGATCCATGCATGCTCCTGCACTTGCGAAAGAATTAGGTATGAAGAAGGTTGTTATTCCAATCGCATCACCAGTATTCTCGGCTTGGGGCATGTTAATGAGTGACCTTCGTCATGATTATATCAAAACATATATCAAGCGAATGAATGATTTGGATCAAAACGAAATAATGGCTCAGTGGGAGACAATTGAGAGTGAGGCATATGAGCAATTTGCCAATGAAGGTATTAAGCAAGACGATGTTGTATTTAATCGTTTTGCTGATATGCGTTACCTTGGACAAGAGCATACAGTAAAAGTACCTGTTCCAGCTGGTAATTGGACCAACGAGCAAATGCATACAGTCGTTCAAACATTTCATCAGCTTCATGAACAAAATTATACATTTAGATTGGAAGATACAGAAACCGAAATCGTAAATATACACGTCACTGCTTTCGGCAAAGTGCATAAACCGATTATTCAAAAATTGGAAAGTAATGTAACACTTGAAGATGCGAAAATTGAAACTAGAAATGTATACTTTGAAGATCCAAAAGGCTGGATGCAAACGGATGTTTATAAACGCGAATTGTTACCTGTTAATGAACCGATTCATGGACCAGCAATTGTTGAGGAAAAAGCAGCAGTTACCGTTATTTATCAAGGGCAAACATTGATGGTGGATGACTATGGTAACTTAATAATCGAAACGGGGGCGAGATAAATGTTGTTAAATGAAACAAAAGTCGATCCATTTACATTGGAAATTGTAAAAGACTCGTTGCTTGCTACTGGAGATGAAATGTTTATTGCTTTGGCGAAAACTTCGATGAGTCCAATCATATATGAAGTATTGGATTATGCAAGTGGGTTAACAGACGCAAAGGGACAATTGTTGACACAAGGTAATGGTGTTACAGGGTTTATCGGGATGTTATCTTTTATGGTTAAACAAACCTTAAAAAAATATGGTGAGAAAGGTGAATTGAAGCCGGGAGATATCATTGTGATCAATGATCCATATGGCGGTGGAGGTTCCCACCTGTCAGATGTTGGTTTAGTTATGCCGATATTTTATCAGGGTGACCTGATCGCTTTTTCTGCAAATAAAGCACACTGGACAGAAGTAGGCGGGAAAGATCCAGGTTCGTTCACCAATGATTCAAGGGATATTTTTCAGGAAGGTTTGCAATTCCCGTCGATCAAATTATTTGATGGGGGTCAACTAAATCAAGGGCTTGTCGAAATTATTCAGGCAAATGTTCGCTTTCCAGATTTGTCACTTGGTGATATGTGGGCACAGGTTGCTGCGTTAAAAACGGGTGAACGACGGGTAAAGGAAATCTGTGACAAGTATGGAAAAGAAACGGTTCTTGCAGCCATTGATAACCAATTGGACCATGGCGAAACGATATCAAGGCAGGAGCTTAAAAAATTACCAAAGGGAACATTTACTGCGGAAGGTTTTGTCGAAACAGACGGGATTGGCAATGGTCCCTTTCCTATCCAAGTGAAAGTAACGATAACGGATGAAGAATTCATTTGTGATTTTAGGGGAAGCAGTCCACAGGTTCCAGGCCCTGTTAATTGTTCTTTTACTGGTCTGGCATCTGCGGTTCGAACCATTTTTCTTGCCATTACCAACCCGGACCAAAATGTAAATGACGGTGTATTTAGACCATTAAAAATCATTGTCGATGAAGGATCCATTATGTCGGCTAAACGACCTGCTCCAACATCAAATTATTTTGAAACGATGTTAGGATGCACGGATTTAATTTGGAAGTCTTTGGCGCCACACATTCCGCATAGGCTTGCTGCAGCACATTTGTTATCTGTTTGTTCTGTGACCTTGTCCGGGTCGCATCAGGATACGAATGAACCATTTCTGATTGTAGAACCATCTGTTGGCGGCTGGGGTGGAGCTGACGGTCAAGATGGAGCAAGTGGTCAGTTCTGTGTATTAGACGGGGAAACCTACAATGTACCAGTAGAGGTAGCAGAAACTCGATATGGTGTTATGCTTGATGAGTACAGTCTGCGGATCGATGGCACTGGTGCCGGTGAATATATCGGTGGAAAGGGTGTTATTCGATCATATCGGGCGATGTCGGACGATCAAGAAGCTACGATCACCTATGGACGTAATCAATATCGCTTATGGGGAACAGGTGGCGGTTTAGACGGATCTGTAAACGAATTTTATATTCATAAGGGTAATGGGGAAGTAGATGGTCCTTATGGTGTCTACCCTCGCTATAAATTGCAAAAAAATGATGTGCTGAAATTAATGACTGCTACTGGTGGCGGGTATGGCGACCCACTAAAAAGGCCAGCCGAACAAGTTGCAAGAGATGTCAAAAATGAATACTTCACAGTAGAAGAAGCAAGAACATTGTTTGGTGTAGAAGTAGACCCAACAACGTTTGCTTACCAAGAACTAGACGTAAGAAAGTAAACAGAAGAAGGGGATATGGTATGGAAGTCAAGGAACAAGGTTTTTCCGGTCAAGGTTTACGGACATTATTTGAAGAGAAAACAGATGCTGTTGGTGTACAATTTAGTACGGTGACCATTCTGCCCGGTGAACGAGTACCAAAGGAAGGTTTATCTAAACATGAAGAAAATGAATACTCCATTATTATAAAAGGTAAAATGGAGGGAGAAAGCGGAGGAAAACCGTTTCAAGTTTCAAAATCAAATGCAACGTTTATACCAGCAGGAGAGGAGCACTGGACAATCAATTCCGGGGAGGAACCTTGTGAGATTGTTTGCGTGCTTGTGAAGGAAAAATAATTTGAGATAAGTAGTGGAAAAGATATCTTTTTCACTACTTAATCCTGCAATTATTTGAATCTTCATTAATATAAGAAAAGAGTATTAATAGAAAATGACAGTCAAGATGAACTCCAAGATAAGAATAACATAAAGGAGTCGGTGAAGATGAATGACAAAAAGGCAAATAGTATGGAAAATGATCAGGTACTTCAGGCTGTTCCGATTAATCAACGGCAACATTGGTTAACACCGGCAATGATTTTTGGTGGTTTAGAATTTACGATCCCTGTTTTAATGGTTGGGGCCACATTAGCGGGTAGCTATGGTCTAAGTGAGATTTTTTTTTATCCTTATCCTGTCTCTTTTAGTGATCCAATGGGTTGGAAATGCATTACAAGGGTATATCGGAGCGAAAACAGGACGCTCATCATCGGTTATTGCCAGAACAAGTTTTGGGTCGGTACAAGCCCGGTTTATCGTTGGTTTAACAATTTTTGTTGTTTCCCTTGGCTGGTGGGCTGTGCAGACATCTGTTGCTGGGAATGCGATTTCAGCAATGTTCGGTGTTGATTATACAACACAATGGGGACTATGGGCATTTATTACAGTTATAGCAGGATTGCTTTTTGCGATCCCATCTATTATTGGGTATAGTTCGATGAAATGGACCGATTATATTGCAGTTCCGGCTGGCTTGCTTTTAATTGGAGGCGGAATCTATTATGCATTAAAAAACACAGGATGGGAGACACTTTCGCATTGGAATCCAGAACCAACGATTGGTATTTTAGCAGCTATTAGCCTTGTTATCGGTGCAAATGTTTCACAATGGGTGATTGCTTCTGACTACACTCGCTACGCTAAACCAACTATTAAGGACAACATTCTGGCCCCTACTGGTATTGTTGTAGTGGGTTTTCCGTTATTTATCGTTGGGGCAGTCATGTCTGTTGGCGTAGGAGATGCAGATATTGTCAATGTTATGATGAACTTAGGGTTTCCAGTATGGGGATTTTTAATTTTATGGTTTGCAACATGGACAAGTCAGCTAGTTAACAATTATAGTATGGGTCTGGCGCTTGCCAATATGTTAAATGTCAATTCGAATAAAGGAAGAGCACTACTTACATTAGGTGGCACGATTATTGCCATTATCATTTCGTTAGCAGGTATACTTGATTATTTTATGGACTTTTTATACCTGACCGCCTTGGTATACCCAGCAATAGCCGGCGTTATGATGGCTGATTTCTTCTTTATTCGAAAACGTATCTGGATAGATAATCGTGGCTGGAATTGGATGGCGACAATAGCTTTAGTTTTCGGAACGGTATTGGGATATATCACGCAATATGTAACAACCTTTGGAATACCTGCAGTACAATCTTTAATTGCTTCTGCGATTGTATATTTTCTTGCGATGAAAATAAAAGCCAAGGTAGCGCCTGATCAATTTACGGAGACTAGGTCAGGGAAAACCGCAGTTGGTGAGGTGGAAATGAAGGTTAATTAAAAATTCTATTAATGAGTATAAACCCGTTCACTTTTTGATTTGTTCAGCCACTGTCCATTGATGAAGGGTTGAATGTCCTCGTGTCGCATCGACAAAAACTAATGCCAGCTCCAGCTGCTAATGCTGACTTTGCTTTATTGTTTATGCGCAATGAGGACTGGATTACGATGTGCTACAGGATTAGGGGATGGATGAAAATTAAGGAGTATATTGAGGCTAATTTGAAAGTAGTACATCCGCTGCAAACAGATCTAAGATATATACGTGGTCATATTTTCTGATGAACCTGTCAATGAAAATGCAACATTAAGAAATGTGACGATTTTCGCGGACAGATAGAGATCGTTCACCATTTACCGGTTTTCATCATTTTGTAGTGGGTTCAAGGGATACGGTTCCGGAGGGTATCAAATAGTTTTCCCCAAGAAAGTTAAAAAAACTCTTGGGGAAATTAAATATTGTAATACATCCATTATTCAATTTATTTAAGCAATACCTCTAGTATTAAACATTAGACTTTAACCTACTAAACCTTTTTTTGCATATTCTGTGTTTGTGAAATGATCCGGCTTGAGGCGGGCTTTAACCTTCATAACTAGCAAATAAACGACACCGGAGATAATTAAAGATTGAAGTGCCGGAATCCCAAATTGGATAACATATTCAGTTAAATATCCAACCAGTGATCCTGCTAATATCGCAATCGTTGCAATCCAATTCCAACCTTTGTTATTAGCCCATTTCTGTTTTCGAATAAAGAAGAAATCAACAAACATGACTGCAGCAATGGATAAATGACGGACATGATGGCTAGAAAATCTATGAAATAATCTAAAATACCACCAATTGCTAGCACAACCCCTATAATAGATCCAGTTACCGTCAGTAATGCTCTACCTTTAGAAGTATTGACATTTAACATATTGGATGCCGCTAGACCGATTGAATAACTTGCCACAATTTGACTAGTCCAAAGTGCTATCCATAAAATAAGAAAGCCCCAGAACGTAAAACCTAGATCTTGCATAACAGCAACTATATCGGGATTTCCTACTCCTACTGACATGACTGCACCGGTTAGGAAAAAGAGCATCCCGATTGCAACAATGGCTAGTGGGATTAAAGATTGGTCTTTAACAGTTGGTTTCGAATAACGGCGTTGCATTTGGTCATATGGTCTATTTAATTGGTATCGTTATCGGAATAATTGTTCTTAAAAATATAACGATTATGGCTGCGGAAGTCATTATGGGCGATGCAATAGTTCTTAAATTAGATTATTAATTGGAAAAGGATGGCATGAAATAATCCCCGCCTTTAGTAAAAATTATAGGCGGGGGATATTTCATGCTTGCTGGTTACAAAATTTGTAATTCACTGGACAAGTGGATTAGCTCACATTATTATTTGAAGTACTTTCTTTTAATTTCTCCTCCCAGAAATCAGCACCTTTAATTCCGAGTTTAAGAGGATCAAAGACTGGGTCTAGGCTTGCTTTCTTCTGTGTTTCGTAGTCTTTAAATACTTTTAATGCTGTTTTTGTTAAAAATAGGACGGCCACTAAGTTAAGCCAGGCCATGCTTCCAAAACCTAAGTCACCAAGTGCCCATAATAGGGATGCGTTCTTCACACATCCAAAATAAATCATTCCTAGGAAAATAACCATTAAAGCATTTTTCATCCATTTAAACTTTTTATTTCTATCAAGGTAGACAAGGGTGGTTTCAGAGATATAATAATAGGCCATCAGGGTTGTGAAGGCAAAGAAGAATATCGCAATAGCAACGAATAATCCGCCGAATCCGGATACAACACTTTCAACTGCTGCTTGTGTCCACATAGGACCGGCTTCAACGCCTGGGATTTTGTCAACAATGGGTTGCTGTCCTTCTGGTGTAACGTTATACATACCTGTAATTAGAATCATTAGAGCTGTTGCTGTACAAACAACAAGCGTGTCAATATAAACTGAAAATCCTTGGACAAGACCTTGCTTTGCCGGATGGGAAACTTCTGCTGCGGCTGAACTATAGGTTCCTTCACCAACACCAGCAACGTTAGAGAACACAGCTCTCTTAACTCCCCAGGCAATAGCTGCGCCGACAATTCCGCCAAAAATCTCATTTGCACCAAAAGCACTTGAGATAATGAGCCACAGCATCCCTGGAATTTCTGAAGCATTAGCAAATAAAAGGATAAAAGTAACAATCACATATCCTAGTGCCATAAATGGAACTACCTTTTCTGCCACAGTAGCTATTCGTTTTACCCCGCCAAAAATAATGATTCCAAGTAAAGCGACTAGAATAATTCCAGTAATGTTTCTATTGATCCCCAACGTATTCTCAAATCCAACTGCAATGGTGTTTGACTGAATACCTGGAACTAGTATCCCGTAGCAAATAGTAACAACGATAGCGACAAGCACTGCAAACCACTTAAGATTTAACCCTTTTTCAATAAAATAAGGTGTCCCGCCTCGGTATTGATTTCCATCCTTAATTTTATAGACCTGGGCAAGTGTTGATTCAAAAAAGGCACTTGCGCCTCCTAATAAAGCCATAACCCACATCCAAAAAACGGCTCCAGGACCTCCGAATGCAATAGCGGTTGCAACACCGGCAATATTTCCAATACCAACACGTCCTGCTAAAGCCATACAAAATGCTTGGAAAGAAGATACACCCGAATCCGTATTTTCCTTATTAAAAAGAAGTTTGATCATTTCCTTAAAATATCTAATTTGTACAAAGCGTGTTATAATCGAAAAAAACAATCCAGCTCCAAGTGCAAAAAACACCAATCCAAGACTCCAAACCTTCGATACCGCCCAATTTACTATTTCTTCCATTTTTGTTATACCTCCCTATATATACTAACGTTTTCGTTGTTTATCTGAGAGTTTCATTTTATTTATGATGTATCAACAACTTTTTAAATGGTATAGAAACAAAATTTAATTCAGTATAAGCATCAGCAAAACTATTAATTGGTACGCTAAAACAGATTGCTGCAACTTTAGTAATTTCCATTTTCACCCTCCTAATAATTGGTATAGACTCTCGCGTTCATCGAGTTAGACGAGCGATCGATTCATCACCCCATCCATTTAACTTTCCTCTTACATTGTAGAGGGAATTTTTACCTTAACAATAAAGCGTCGTTTGAATATTGTCGTAAAAAATAATCCGAAGTCTCTTGTCTTTTCAATAACACGCCAAATAATCGCAACGAAGGAGATTTTCCATTAACCATGATTGAGGGTAGCTTTGGAATTCCAAGGAACTATACATACCCTTATATAATTAGGTTAATCTTTGACTCTAGTATGAAATAAATTGCCTCCTTTAAATGATTTCGCTTTCATATTTAAGAATAACCACCTGAATACCAAACAAAGTTCAAATCACTATTTGTAACATATGCAATAACTGTGCCAAACAAAAAGTCTTATATAAAAAAACAGCATATGGGTCAATTAAATTTATTATGAAAGTACTTAAAAGGAAAACAGACGAATACAGTGTAAAAGAATTTTAAAAGATTTGCTTAAGTGTATAATATTTTGGGATCTAGATTGGTTATTTGAAATTATAGTTTGAAAAACAGAAAGACGGGTTTTCATATAACTTTTGTTTAAAATCTAGGTGCGAAATATCAGGAGACCAAGTAAACACACATTGAACCGCCAAATATAGTTGATCGTTCATATTTCCTACAAAGAGTGATAGAATTGGCGGCGACCTGGTAGAGGCGGCTGTTGAACATGCTTTTTAAGCAAAAAAAGCCAGCAGTATCTTTTGGTTTTACTACTGGCTAATTATTTATTCAAATTGCAAGGAGTATCAGATGATCGGATTGTTTTTTATACATAGATAACCTGCTTAGCCCATTCTTCCTCCATTATTCTTCTTCCTTTCTTAACCTCAGGATGAAATTGAATATGGGCTTGATCCCTTGTCTGTTCAATTGCTTTGACAGCATCTTCCATTTCCTGATCTATCACTGTTACACCTGCATGTTTTGCCATGGATAATCCCGCTGTTACACCCTGTGCAGCGGCAACTTTTGCTCCTTCAATCCCGGTAATATTTCCGGCAACATATAATCCATCAAGGGTGGTTTCCATCCGTTCGTTATGTAATGGAACATAACCGCCCAGTTCATCAACCAGATAAAATGGACACCCTGCAACTGCGGCCAGTTCAGCAAGCGGGTAAAGCCCACCTGCAATACAAACAAAATCAGCTTCCACTTGCTCTTCGCTACCAGCAACTACTCCACCATTTGTATTAACGGTTGCCAGGGTGACACCTTCAACTTGTTTGTCACCATGTATTTCAATAACCGCTTTTCTAAGTTGAATGGGGATATCCCACATCTTCATCCCTTTTTTAGGGTAGAAAGTAATGCCAAGTTTTTTCATAAAATCGGCCTTCATCAATTTGCTTCCAAACCTTACAAGTGGGGAGGGAGCCATATGCAAGACATGCAGTAACGAATCTAATACCTCTCTTGGCTGTCCTGCATCATTAGTAATTCGATTCATGCTTGGTAATGCCAGACAGGCCACATCAATTCCAGCTAATTGCAGCTCCATTGCAATTGCAGCGGAAAGAACATTGACCCCAATAATAACACCTCGCTTGCCAGGTTTGACCCGATGGACGTTGGTCATAACCTGGGCTGCTCCAACCGACATTACACCAGGTAATGTCCAACCCGAAATGGGGACCGGAGACTCAGCGGCACCAGTTGCCAATAGCAGATTAGTTGTCTGCAACGTTTCTTTTTCTGTATAGACCAACCATGATGAAGCCAAATTTTCGATATTGTTGACTGATGTATGCAGTCGTAACTCGATATTGAGATCCAAAGCTTGCTGATGGAGGCGTTTGGATTCTTCCCAACCATTCCACCAGTTACCATCTGGTTCTTCATACAATTGCCCAAGCAACCTTCCGCCAGGGATCATGTATTCATCGATAACCAATACTTCTAATCCTTTTTTGGCACAAGTTATTGCTGCCGATAGTCCCGCGGGTCCAGCCCCAATGATTAGTACGTCATGCATTTCCGCGCCCCCATTCCTTTACAGGTGACGGCAGTTGTCCGCCGCTTTCAACAATCATTCCTTCTTTTAGTGGTGTCAGACAGGCGCGGACACCTTGTTCGCCATCCACCGTTACCCGACATTCGAAACAATGGCCAATATTGCAATAGATCCCTCTAGGTGAGCCGCTTTCCTCATGATGTCGCAATGTTCGGATTCCGTTGGCTAGTAGTGCAGCCGCAATAGATTCATTCTCAAACCCTTGATAGACAGTATGATTAAAGGTAAATGAAACCTGTTTTCTTTCCGATAAATTTTCTAATATTGGATGGTTAGTTATTCGCTCACTCATGATTCACCTCTCCCTAGTTGCCCAAAATGGATTGGTCGGATTGGTGGTTGATATTTTAAAGATATCTGTTGATTATTCCGCTCACCGGTTAACGATTTAGTGATTTGATCGACCATACATCGGCATGTTCTTCCGCCACAATAACCCATCCCGGCTCTGGTACGAAGCTTGAGTTCTCTTGCTGTGCAATTATATTTTTGCGCAACTTTAACCAATGTTTCATAGGTTACTTCCTCACATCGGCACACCATCATTTCTGTTCGTTTCAATCTGCTTCACCCCGATTTTTACTCTACTCTCCAAATTATCATGCAAGTTTGATACCAATTTTTTCTTTTATGTATCAATGCCAAGTTTTTTTATTCTATTGTACAGCGTGGCTCGGGTTACCTGCAGATTTTTTGCGCACTGCAATTTGTTATTATCGGCCCTTTTTAATTCACGGATGATGATTTCTTTTTCGAACGCTTGCAATCTATCGCTTAATGAGCGGTTATCATTAGAAATCTGCTGTTTAGCGATGTCTCCTGGCTGGGATTGGACGCTAGCTGTCTCAAAGGGTAAATCCTCCAATTTCATTTCTCCATCCTCTGAAAATACGACAAGACGTTCCACCACATTTTTTAGCTCACGGATATTCCCCGGCCAATCATGCTGCAGCAATGTCTGCATAATCGTTTGTGACACGCCATGGATAGGACGATTATACTTTATGGAAACTTCATATAGAAAGTAATGGGTTAATTCAATAATGTCCTCAGGCCTATTCCTTAGGGGTGGAATTTCCAGACTTACGACATTTAATCGATAATAGAGGTCTTCTCTAAATTTTCCGGCTTGAACAAGTTCCTTTAAGTCGCGATTGGTAGCCGCTACAATACGAAAATCTACTTCAATTTCTTTAGTGCCGCCAACGGGATAGAACTTCCTTTCTTGCAGTAAGCGAAGTAATTTGACCTGCATTTCCAGCGGCATTTCACCAATTTCATCCAAAAACAAGGTACCTCCTTTGGCTAGCTCAATTTTACCTTTTTTTCCTTTTTGGTCAGCGCCGGAAAATGCCCCTTTCTCATAACCAAATATTTCACTCTCAAAAAGTGCTGCAGGAATCGCACCACAATTAATTGCTACATATGGTGCGTTCTCATTTTCACGTAAAGTGTGCACAGCCTTGGCGAATAATTCCTTTCCAACTCCACTTTCACCATAAATAAGAATATTGGCGTTGGTTGAGGCAGCTTTTTTTGTCTGTTTAATTGTTTGTTTTAATGCTGTACTATTTCCTTTGATGTTCTGGAAAGGGTTATCAGTTGGTCTGATTTTATTGACCTCCTGTTCCAAAGAAAATAGTTTTTTCGATGCATTGGATAATTCATTATGAAGACGAATTTGGCTGGTAATATCTGTTTCTGATACAACGGCTCCGATTATTTTGTTGTTTAAATAAACCGGATTTGAATTAATCAATACGGCCAAATCTTCACGCGCATGGTGCTGGCTATGGTGAAGAGAGGTACCAGTTTTCAATGAATTTAACACTTCCAATTGATCAGGACGAAAAAACTCTGTAATTGGTCTGCCAATAATATCATCTTGTTTAACCGAGAATATTTTCTCCGCGCCTTTTGTCCAGTATAGTACGCGCTGGTCTTGATCAATAACTGTACAAGATTCATCGATAGTATCAAGAATCGCCGATGAAAAGGCTTGTAAATGCTGGTAGGCTGACAACAGATGTCTGGTTAATTCCTGCAAACATAGATAGCCAATGATCATCCCTTTTTTATTCACTACGACCAGATTTTGATTGTGGTCCAATGACTGTACCACATCCGTTATTGAGGCATCTATTTCAACTTCTCCACACTCTGTATACTTTAGTTGTTCTGTTTGGTGTAGTACTGTAACAAGATATATGCAATCACCGTAAATATACACGACTTGCTTCGACGTTTCCGCTCGTACTATTTCTTGTAATTTAGCAGGTGTGACATTCTTTTCGTCAACAACGACTATATTTTGTTTCATAATTTGCTTGAGGTCTGAATGTAAAAAGACCATTTTATCCCGTCCTTGTGTATAAAATGTTTTACACCATTAAAAACATTTTGACACAATTCATTTATAAATTCAACATATTTTGAATGTATCTCCTGTTTATTTTTGGCACGTGACTTGCATGATTAATTATGATGTAAGAGAGAGGAGGGCTATCATGAATAATCAACTTCATCGGGACATTGTTGTTATTGGTGGCGGGATCATGGGGGCGGCGATTTCTTACTATAGTTCGAAGGCCGGTCTGGATATGACTGTCCTTGAAAAAGGAGAGTTGGCAAGTGGCACGTCATCAAAGTGCGATGGTAATATTCTGGCGATTGATAAAGATCCCGGCTTTGACAGCCAAATGTCCTTAAAAAGCCAGCAATTGGTCCATACGTTAAGTAAAGAACTGGAAATTACGTTTGAATACCGTAATCCTGGCAGTATTTTAGTCTGTGAAAATGATGCAGAAATGGAAGCAGCTAAAAAGTGGGTAACCCAGCAACAAGCGGCAGGGCTTGATTTTCGAATGCTTAATCGGGAGGATTTACGTAATGAATCGAAATACTTTGCCGATGACCTGTATGGTGGGCTTGAATGTAAAACTGATTCGACCGTTAACCCATATATGTTGGCGTTTTCATTATTTGATAGTGCAGAAAAGCTTGGTGCAAAGATACATACCAATACAGAAGTAAAATCAATTGCAAAAAAATCTTCGGGTGAATTTGTGATTAAAACTAATCAGCAAACATTTACTGCCAACAAAGTTGTTAATGCTTGTGGTGTTTGGGCTCCAACAGTCGGTGAAATGGTAGGTATTCAAATTCCTATTAAACCGAGAAAAGGCCAGTTAATCGTTGCCTCAAGACAACAGCCGGTGGGATTAAGAAAAGTCATGGAGTTTGGTTATCTAATTTCAAAGTTTGGTGGGGAACGACAAGTGGATGAGTTAACTGAAAAATATGGTGTCGCCTTGGTCTTTGAGCCAACCGAAAGTCAAAACTTTTTAATTGGTTCAAGCAGGGAGTTCAATGGCTTTGACACTAAGGTAAGTCAGAAGGTCACACAACTTATCGCTAAACGGGCAGTGCGTTTTTATCCGAAAATGGCAGATATGTCTGTTATCCGTACATACGCTGGGCTGAGACCGTGGACGGAAGATCATCTACCAATCATTTCTCACATTGATGATGTTCCGGGATTTTATGTTGCTGCGGGACATGAAGGGGATGGCATAAGTCTTGCGGCAGTTACGGGAAAGGTTATGCAAGAAATGCTCACGGATCAAGCAACATGTATCCCAATCGAACCGCTTCGTTATGACCGATTTAAGGAAAGGGTGACGTGCTAATTGAATTTTCAGCGTCTATTTTCAACGATTGATACCCATACAGGTGGCAATCCTACCAGAACTGTAATTAGCGGATTGCCACCATTAAAAGGAAATACAATGTCAGAAAAAATGTTGTACATGAAAGAGAACTATGATTGGATTCGTAAATTTTTGATGAACGAACCAAGAGGTCATGATGTGATGTCCGGGGCTTTGCTTGTTGACCCTTGCCATCCGGATGCCGATGTTGGGGTTATTTACGTTGAAACAGGTGGTTATTTACCGATGTGTGGACATGACACGATCGGGGTTTGTACCGCACTTGTTGAAGCGGGATTGATTGAGGTAACTGAACCGTATACACATATCAAATTGGATACACCGGCGGGGTTGGTTGCGACTAAAATTAAAGTAATGAATGGGAAAGCGAAAGAAGTTACATTTAATAATGTCCCAGCTTTTCTATTAAAATCGATAGAGATTGAAGTTGAAACAATTGGACAGGTAAATTGTGACATTGCCTATGGTGGTAATTTTTACGGGATTATTGATGCCAGGAAATTAGGTTTGGAATTAACGAAAGAAAATGCAACAGAGATCATTGATAAGGCGATTACAATTCGGAACAAAATTAATGAAACTGTGGAAGTTGTCCACCCGGAACATCCATTTATTAATGGAATGACACATATTGAATTTTATACTGATCCAGTTCATCTGGAAGCGGATCTAAAAAATACGGTTGTTGTCCCTCCTGGTGGTATTGATCGTTCCCCTTGTGGGACAGGAACTTCAGCAAAACTGGCAAGCTTATTTGCAAAAGGGGAACTTGACGTAGGCGAGTTATTTGTTCATGAAAGTATTGTTGGTTCGTTGTTTAAAGCCAGAATACTGGGACTTACAAACATCCAGGATTATCAAGCGGTTCTCCCTGAAGTGACCGGATCAGCATGGATCATGGGCATGCATCGTTTCTTTTACGATGAAACCGATCCATTAAAAGAAGGATTCCTGTTGATTCCACCGATGGAAAGACATGAGAAAGAAGGGGTATAAATGAATTTTTCGACGATATTTTCAACCATTGATGCCCATGTTGCCGGGGAAGCATTCCGCATTGTCGTCCACTCATCGATCACATTGGATAAGGGAAGTATCCATGAGAATCATGAATATTTGCATACAGCATATCAAAATGAATTGGATTTTTTATTAAATGAACCACGTGGTCATCAGGGAATGCACGGTTGCATTGTCATACCATCAAGTGTTGCCGATGTCGGGTTACTGTTTTTTGTCCATAGTCGCAAAAAAGTGTTTTCCTATAGTGCTTTAATAGCAACGGTGACAGCCCTTATTGAGACAGGTAATTTAGCGCGAACGGAAAATGATTGCTATCGGATTGAAACGGTTAACGGGATATATACTGTTCAAGCCACTTGTACGAATGAGCAAGTTGGCGCCATTTTGTTGGAAAGCAGCACCCATTTGCTAGAAAATCAATCGGACTATCGTGTTGTAGAAGTCAATGAATCCAGACGTTATTTGATAAAAGCATTACCGGATGAAATCCCAAGTATTCAACTCGAATATTTATCAGCCATTATGAAATGGGGGAAAAAGGCTGCACAGCAATACGGTAATACCTATCCCGATCTATCAGGCATTATTCTAGCTCAATCAAGCGACACCGCCTCAAACGAGGTACGTTCGATTACCTTTGACCCCGACGGAAATATTGTTCGTTCTCCTGGTATTGATAGTACGTTTGCTATCTTTACTGCACAACTTGAGGCTGGAAGGGAGCATACTAAGCTGATAAATAAAAGCATTTTTGATAGTGTATTGGTTGCAAATCTGGTCGACAAAACGAATAAACGGTTTTCTATACAAGCACAAGGATTCACGACAGGGATGCATCACTTTACTTATGACAGGGATGATCCATTGAAAAACGGATTTCTATTAAAGTAATGAGGCTATGTTTTATTTAAAATGAGTATCACAATCTTAAGGAGGAATTTGATCATGAAACAGTTAGAAGGAACATTTCCCGTATTAATTACACCGATGACGGATGATTTTGAAGTAGATTACGAGGGCCTAAAGAAAAACATTGACCATTTCGTAAATGAAGGTGTTTCGGGGATTGCAGTAAACGGGAGTACAGGGGAGTTTGTTAGTCTGACCAAGGAAGAACGCTATAAGATAGCTGAAATAGCTGTCGAACAGGTAAATGGTGACATTCCAGTTATTGTAGGAACGGCCGCTGAAACAACAACGGCTGCCATTGAATATACCAAGCAGGCGGAAGCTGTCGGTGCGGATGCTGCTTTATTAATTAATTCGTATTATGCCCATCCAAAAGATGAAGAGATTTATGAACATTTTAAAGCGGTTGCTGATGCTGTCACGCTTCCTATTATGCTTTACAATAACCCGTTTACGTCCGGGATTAATATTGGGACAGAAACAGTATTAAATGTGGCACGAAAGGTTGATAATATCACACATATTAAAGAATCCAGTGGTGATATCAGTAAAGTTCGGGATATTACGAGACAGGGAAAAGGATTTCTTAAAACATTTTGTGGTGCAGACAATTTAGCATTAGAGTCGTTTTTAGTTGGGGCAACTGGCTGGATTTCTGTTGCAGCAAATATAGTACCACGCTTGGCAGCTGATTTGTATAATAGTGTGAAAGAGAAAAACATGGATCGAGCCTGGGCATTATATGATGATTTGCTTCCGTTATGCAACTTACTTGAGGGGGAAGGAAAGCCGGTACAAATCGTAAAGCGAGCCATGGAACTGCAAGGTTTTGCCGGTGGGCCGTCACGTAAACCAAGACTTCCTTTATCGACGGAAGAAGAAGCAAAATTAAAAAGCGTCTTAAACAACTTAATATCAGTTCAGCAATCATGATGCAAACATTCACTATCGTGCGAAACTATTAGTCTGGCAAAGCAACCAAAATATTCTTGGATGCAGAAACAATTGGTGATGAATGAAATGAGGAGGTTTTTTCCTTGGCTACAAAAGAAATAGTTTTAAAGTCAAAAGTAAAAGATTTTTTACAAGGTGAAAAGGGACTTTATATTAACGGATCTTATGTACCGTCCATCAGCGGGCAGACATTTGATGTGATCAACCCGGCAACGGAAGAGTCCATTGCAAAGGTGAGTGAGGCAAAAGCAGAAGATATTGACGCTGCTGTTGGTGCAGCGAAAGAGGCATTTGATTATGGAGAATGGACAAAGATGGAAGCAGCTGAACGCTCGCGCCTTATTTATAAGTTTGCCGATTTACTTGAAGAACATAGAGAAGAACTTGCACAGCTTGAAGCCTTAGATAACGGTAAGCCTTATAAAATGGCATTGGAAGATGATGTAGATGGAACGGTGGAGCATTTTCGCTATTATGCGGGATGGGCGACGAAAATTACGGGAAAAACGGTAAACGTATCTCCTGATTATTTGAACTATATCGTGCATGAACCAGTTGGTGTGGTTGGCCAGGTCATTCCGTGGAATTATCCGCTTGCAATGGCTGGATGGAAACTTGGGTCTGCTTTGGCGGTTGGATGTACCATTGTTATTAAACCAGCTGAAAATACACCGTTATCTCTGCTTTATGCAGCAAAATTATTTAAAGAAGCGGGTTTTCCGGATGGTGTTGTCAATGTTGTACCAGGGTTTGGCGATGTAGCAGGCGAAGCACTTATCACGCATAAAGATATTGCGAAAGTGGCTTTCACCGGATCAACAGCTACCGGGAAGAATGTGATGAAAAAAGCAGCCGATGATATGAAAGGAGTGACGTTGGAACTTGGCGGAAAGTCACCCAGTATCATATTAGAAGATGCAAATCTCAAGGAAGCGATTGAAGGTTCTTTTAATGGGACCATGTATAATCATGGTCAAAACTGTAGTGCAACGACACGTGTATTTGTTCACCGCAGTCATTATGATCATGTTGTCGAAGCATTAGCGGAACGTGCTAAGGCTATGAAGCTAGGATCGGGTCTGGATCCAGAAACAGATATGGGACCGCTTATTTCCGAAAAACAGCAGAAAAGGGTACTTGATTATATTGAAAAAGGGAAAGTGGAAGGAGCACGTTTGGTTACAGGCGGAAAGAAAGCTTTTGATAAAGGTTATTTCGTTGAGCCTACGATCTTCGCCGATGTGGAAGATGATATGACTATTGCTAGGGAGGAGATTTTTGGACCAGTGATGGCTGTGTTCGTCTTTGATGACGTAGAAGAGGTCATCAAGCGGGCTAATGATAGTGATTATGGTTTAGCAGCTAGTGTATGGACCGAAAATATTCGAACAGGTCACTATATTGCTGGCAAATTGCAAGCAGGTACGGTTTGGGTAAATGATTTTGGCTTAGAGCTTGAAACAATGCCTTTTGGTGGCTATAAAAAATCGGGTATTGGTAGAGAAATGGGCGGAGAATATGGTCTGGCAAATTATACTGAAATTAAAAGTGTCTTGGTAAGAGTGAAGTAAAAAGACCCTATGTGAAATTAACTAGTGAATAAAAGCAATAGAACGGATACAAAATGCGTACGTATAAAATATACAAAAGTAATAAGCGTTTAAGTAAATCCAAAGCAAGAAAAATACCGGGGCCGGGACAAAACCTGGTCTGTCCGTGAGGGGGCAAAGAGAAAGTAGAAAATGAATTAGGATTTGCATTTATTGCGGTAAACTTGAGGAAGTACACCGCCATAAACACAAATCAAACAATAGATAAGGAAAATCGTTCAATGAAAATGGTTCCGATCATCAAAAACCGATGATCGGAACCATTTTTAAGTTATTTTGGGCTAGTTATGTCTCGGCCGCCCCTATTTAATGCTTGCTCATTTCAAAATCTGCAATTTTTTGAGGAAGAGGTCAAGCATAAAAAAATTTATTAAATTCATTAAAAGCGCTTTCATTTTGATTTGAGAGATGATATAATATTTTTAAAATTTGGATAACGACTAGTTAGTATCCAACTAATACTAAACAGTCAGTAGTTTGATGTGAATAATAAAAGCTTTCCAAACATTTAACCTTTTTATTTATCAGTCAAAGGTTGTTCTCCAATATTTATATCTAACCAAGGAGATGAATAGAATGGACTTTACTTTAACAGATGAGCAAAGAATGGTGCAAAAAACAGTAAGAGATTTTGTTAATAAGGAATTAAAACCGTTGGAACAAGAAGTGTTAAAGAATGAAAGAGAAGGAAAACCAGGTATTACAAAAGAAAAAGTAAAAGAATTACAGGAAAAGGCAAAAGAAATTGGTTTCTGGGGAATCAATACACCAGAAGAGTATGGTGGAGCAAATCTTGGAGCAATGATGTCTGCATTAATTGCTATGGAGATGGGACGTACATTTGTACCGTTCAGTTTTGGTGGTTCCGCCGATAACATTCTTTACGATTGTAATGAGGAACAAAAAGAAAAATATTTGTACCCCGTTATTAATGGTGAAAAAAAATCCTGTTTTGCGATAACTGAACCAGGAGCGGGTTCTGATGCTAAAAGTATTAAAATGCCTGCAGTAAAAGATGGAGATCACTGGATATTAAATGGAGAGAAGGTATTCATTACTGGGGGAAATGAAGCAGATTTTGTCATGGTTTTTGCGGTAACGGATAAAGAAAAAGGAGCAAATGGCGGGGTAACTTGTTTCTTGGTTGATCGTGATATGGGTTGGCGCTCTGAATATATTCACACAATGGGTGAATGGGGACCAGCGACATTAATCTTTGAAAATGTACGTGTGCCTGAAAAAAACATATTGGGTGAAGTAGGTGAAGGGTTTAAGCTGGGATGAAATGGATTGGAAATGGTAGAATTATGATTCCGGCTCGTGCAGTGGGTACTGCTGAAAGACTACTGCAAATGGCCATTGACTATTCTCAAACGCGTGAAACATTTAGAAAACCTATTGCAGAAAGGCAAGCCATTCAATGGATGATAGCAGATTCTGCCGTGGAAATTGAAGCTGCAAAGTGGATTGTGTTACGTGCAGCATGGATGGCCGAAAAAGGACTTGACGCTCGTCATCAGTCGTCTATGGCAAAATTAAATGGAGCAATTATGGCCAATCAAGTGGTCGATCGTGTACTGCAAATTCATGGTGGAATGGGTTATACGAAAGAGTTACCAATTGAAAGATGGTATCGTGAATTACGTTTAACTAGGATTTTTGAAGGTACGGATGAAATTCAACGCCGTACCATTGCGAGAAATTTATTAAAAGGATATGTAAAAGTAGGGGAATTATTATAAGTCCATGCCGCCTTTAAGAAAAACGATTTATTTGATTTCGTTACTTGTCTCATAATACTTTAAATAGTCAAAAATACAGTGTGTTTTTGGAAAGGTGGATATGAATGAAATCTGATAGAACTGCTGCAATCGTTGGTGTTGCAGAATCAGACTTGGGTAAAACGCCCAATAAAAATGTGTTGCAGCTGCAAGCACAAGCGGCAAAAGTTGCTTTAGCCGATGCCGGTCTAACAAAAGACGATGTTGATGCATTATTTACGGCTGGTAATTGGGCCTGGGCACCTAGTCTGATGCTGGCAGAGTACTTAGGCATTGATACCAAATATACGGATTCAACAAACATAGGTGGCTCTTCATTCGAAGCACACGTAGGGCATGCGGTGGCGGGAATTGAGGCGGGATTATTCGAAGTAGCATTAATTACTTATGGAAGTACCAATCGTACAAATCCCATGAATTCAACATTTCGTGCACCTTTGACAGCACAGTATGAACTTCCATATGGGTTGCCGACACCTGTTGGCGCATATGCCTTGGCAGCAACAAGACATATGCACCAATATGGAACAACGTCTGAACAGTTGGCAGAAGTTTCTGTTGCAACGAGAAAATGGGCATCGATGAATGAGAAGGCCTATAAAAGAGAGCCGATAGAAATTTCGGATGTACTTCATTCACGATATATTGCAGAACCTCTTCATCTACTAGACTGCTGTTTGGTTACTGATGGAGGCGGCGCTGTCATAGTCGCGTCAAAAGAAGTTGTTGCGCGAACGAAGAAAAGACCTGTTTGGATTTTGGGACACGGGGAAGCTAATTCCCATAATACGATTGTTAATATGCCTGATTTAACGGTTACTAGCGCTCGTGAATCAGGACAAAGGGCGTTTGAAATGGCTGGCGTTTCACGTACAGAGATTGATGTAGCGGAAATTTACGATTCCTTTACAATAACAGTCCTTCTTACTTTGGAATCTCTAGGTTTTTGTGAACCTGGAGAAGGCGGAGCTTTTGTAAGCGGTCAGCGAACTGCACCCAGCGGGGACTTCCCTATGAATACAAATGGTGGTGGATTGTCGTACGGTCATCCTGGTATGTATGGAATATTTCTCCTCATTGAAGCAGTACGCCAACTAAGAGACGAATGCGAGGCGCGTCAAGTAGATAATGCAGAAATTGCCTTAGTCCACGGTACTGGAGGAGTCTTATCCTCTACTTCAACTGTTATTTTAGGGAGGGATTAAAGAATGAGTCAAAAGATCTCCAAGCCAGTAACTGATGAAGAATCCCGGCCATTTTGGGAAGGTCTTAACAACAAGGAATTATTAATACAACAATGTGGTTCATGTGGGGAGAATATTTTCTACCCGCGCTCCATTTGTCCGTATTGTTTTTCAGAGGAAATTCAGTGGAGGAAGGTCACTGGAAATGGGAAAATATACAGCTATACAGTAGTACACCAAGCATTTGGTCCATATAAGGAAGAAGTTCCATTTGTTGTTGGTATTGTTGAACTCGATGAGGGCGTAAGGATGATGACTCGTATTATAGGAGATAGAGAGCAAATCGAAGTGGATAAAGAGGTGACAGTGCTATTCGAACAAATAGACGATGACTTCACTCTTCCATATTTTCAACTAGTCTGACACCGTAATTTCAAAGTTGGATAAAATTGAGGCTGGGACAAAACTCCAGTAAATAAAAATTAAGGCGTAGGAGCTTACACTAAAAAAAGTGTAGGCCCCACGCCTTTTTTGACATTATTTTAGTAAACAAAAAGGACACCTTTTGATAAAATTAAAGTAACTACACAATAATTTATGGAGGTGTCCTTATGTTTAAACATTATA